>JAZUEG010000410.1:0-3067 GCA_045640025.1 Bacteroidales bacterium | reverse complement strand
CGCTCGCTCAAGTTGTACTCGAAAGAGCCGTTCTGAACGAGGTCTGCATTGAGTCCGCCATCAGCTGACATAGAAATATCCTCGAAGAAGATTCCGATGAGTTCGTCGCTGATAGCCTTGCCACCTGAAGGAGGCGCCATCTGAGCGAAAACCGAAGTGCCTGCCAAGAGAGCGGCACTAAGCATAATTGTCTTTTTCATTTAATTATGTGTTATTTTTAGAAATTAGTTATCGTTACAAAGGTATGGAAATATTTTTGAAATTAAAAAATTTTTTAATTAGATAATACGGGGGAGCTGACACAGATTTTTGATTTCATATTTTTAATATTTCCAATAAATCATTATCTTTGCGACAAATAAAAAAATCAGAAACTATGGTAACAATTGCAAATCCAATATACGATTCGGTTTTCAAATATTTGATGCAGGATACAAGAGTAGCAAAACTTTTGATAGAGAATCTTCTTGGATATCCTGTTGAGAATGTTGTGATTAAGAATAATGAGTTCATTTTGATTGATATAAATGAACTCAAGCTCAGCCGTGTGGATTTTCAGGCAAAAGTGAAAATCTCAGAAACTGAGACTCAGCTTGTTACTATAGAATTGCAGAAGGCATTCCTTGATACTGAGTATATGCGTTTCCGCCGCTATCTTGGCGAGCATTATATCAACAACGAAAATTGCGTTTACAAAACTGTTGAGAAAATCGACGAGAAAACCGGCGAGAAATATCTCAAAAACAAGGAATATCCCAATCCAATAATCCAGGTTTATCTTCTTGGACACAACCTTCCTGAGATAGACGCAGCAATCTCAAAAAGCCAGTTGAAGTTTGTTGATCTTGACGGAAATATTGTTTCAGGTGTCGACAAGTCGCTTTTTGTGAAGAGCCTGACACACCAGACAATCATAGTGCAGATCCAAAAACTTCCCCAAAAATCTCAGCATAAAATTGAGAGCATGCTCTCAATCTTCAACAACAAGGCAATTTTCCAAAACAAGGAAGAGCAGACCGTAAAAATAGAGGACTACTCCGACAAGTCTGAGGAATATCAGCTGATGGCCAGACGTTTGCAAGAAGCCGCCGTAGATAATGACGTCCGCAAGATGATGAAAGAGGAAGACGACCTTATGCGCCAGTACAGGCTTATGAAGGAAAACGAGCGATTGAGAATGGAGGCGGCAGAAAAAAGAGGGAAAGAAAAAGGAAAGGAAGAAGGACGAGCCGAAGAACGTGCCAAAGCACTTCAAGAAAAGCTCGATATGGCAAAAAAGATGAAATCTGATGGAATGCCTATAGAGGTAATTACAAAATATACCGCTCTTTCCGCTGAGGAGATTTCTAACCTTTAAATAAAAGATCGCACAGCTGACACAAATCTGTGAAAAAAATCCGTGTCATCTGTGCGAAAAAAAACTTTACAATTCCTCCTGCTTCTCCAAATCATCCAGAATCTCTATGAGTTTGCCCATTGGACGGGTTACAACTACACGGCCCGACTGGATGAACTCGCGGACGTCGAAGTTGGCGGTCAGCTCGTCGAGGAAACTCTGAATCTCGTTCTGAAGTCCAGTTTTCTCTATCACGAAAAACTGTGGATCTATGGCGAGGATTCTTGCGTTGGAAGTGCGGACCAGCTGCTCAATTACATTGTAGTCGGGTACTGAGGCTGTGGCAACCTTGAAGAGGGCAACCTCCTGAGCGATAACCTGATTCTCCTCGTAGAGGAATGCGCGGAGCACCTCCACCTGCTTGTCGATAATCTTGCGGAGATGCTCTGCCACCTCCTGAGTGGTCTCAATGGTGATACAGAACGAGTGGAAACCCTTCTCCATAGCCGGAGAGGTGTTCAGCGACTCGATATTCACCTTGTGACGTGTGAAAATTATGGAAATCCTGTTCAGGAGTCCCACGTGATTCTCGGTGTATATCAGTAATGTGTATTTACGCTTCATTGTTTACATTGAATTACGCCACCTAAAGGTGGCTTTTTTTTCAACACGAATTACCACGAATGGCCACGAATTACCAAAAATTTTTTATTTATGATAATTCGTGATAATTTATGGTAATTCGTGTTTTTAAAACCGCACCGCCGCAGGCGGTGCACTGGCTAATTCTCCGGGCCGAGGCGCAGCTCGTCAACTCCGGCGCCGGCGGGGATTACGGGATAAATGTTGTCTTTCTGTTCCACCTGAACCTCAAGGAAATACGGACCCTCGCAAGAGAGCATCTCGCTGATGGCAGGCTCAAGGTCGGCCTGACGGGTAACCTTGCGCGCAGGAATTCTGTAGGCGTCCACAATCTTCACGAAATCGGGATTCTCCAACACTCCGAAATAATAGCGGCTGTTGTAATAGAGATCCTGAAGCTGACGAATCATTCCAAGGAAGTTGTTGTTGAGAAGCACCATCTTGACAGGAATCTTGTACTGCATTATCACGCCGAGCTCCTCGATAGTCATCTGGAAACCGCCGTCGCCCATAATGCAGATAATGTCCTTGCTCTTCTCGGCCATTGCGGCGCCCACGGCTGCAGGCAGCGCGAATCCCATTGTGCCGAGTCCGCCCGAGGTTACAATATAGTCGTCCTTGCGGTAGTCAAAATATCTTGCCGACGCCATCTGATTCTGTCCCACGTCGGTAACAGTGATAGCGCCACGTTTTCTGAGGTCTGATATCGCCCTTACCACGCGTCCCATTCTGATAGGCTCCTCCTCAGCATCGAGGTCGTGATTGATAACCTTGCGCTGCTCCACGGCCTTGTACTCAGCCATTTTCTCAAGCCAGTCGGTGTGCTTTTGGGCGTTGAGAAGCGGCATCAGCTTATTAATTGCTGACTTGGCATCAGAGACAATGCCCACCTTTACGTCCACCACCTTCTTGATTTCAGAGGGGTCGATCTCGATATGGATTATGTTGGCCTGACGTGCGTATTTCTTCACGTTTCCAGTTACTCGGTCGGCGAATCGCATGCCCACGGCCAGAAGTACGTCGCACTTGTTGGTCATCTTGTTTGGGGCAAGGTTTCCGTGAAGGCCCACCATTCCGGCGTAGAGAGGG
>JAZUEG010000409.1:0-2688 GCA_045640025.1 Bacteroidales bacterium | reverse complement strand
GCATAAAAAAAGTCCCTGTAGGACAAATTATCCTACAGAGACTGTGATATGAAAATTTGAGGTATGCTTTTTACTTGCTTACATACACCTTGTATTCCCAAGGCTTGAGGCTGAATTTCTCGCATGGCTTGAACTCTGCCTTGGAATCCTCGAATACGTTCTGGAATTTACCTGCTATCAGCTCGCTCTCTGCAAAAAACTCTGCAGGCTCGTTGCTCACGTTGATGAAACAGATTACCTTGTTGTTGCCCTTTACGCGGGCAAATGAGTAAACTTTCCAGTTGTCGGTGGTCATTATCTTGGAGAACGAACCGCCGAATGTACCGTTCCAGAGCGCAGGATTCTCGGTCTTGAGGTTGTTGAGCTTGGTGTAGAGGCCGGCAAGGCAATAGTCTTTCCACTCGATATCCACCTTCTCGAACAGAGGCTGTGTCTTGTTGTAGGCTGACTCCTGACCGCAGAAAATGAGCGGCATTCCCGGAAGCAGATACGTGAGCACTGCGAGAGTCTTGGCGCCGTCGCCAAAACGGTCGTACTCGGTACCGTTCCACGCGCTCTCGTCGTGGTTGGTGGTGAATGTCATGCGGTAATTCTCGGGAGCAAAGTGGTAAAGCTCGTAGCTGCGGTTGTGATCGAAATCGTAAACGTTTTTCTCCTTCTTCACAATGCGCTTCATGAGATTGTGGAGCTCCCAAGTGTATGTCATATCGAATGCGTCGTGGATCTTTGGGTCTTCCCACTCGGCCAGCCAGAAGCATGGCTTAATCTTGTCGACCTCGGCGCGGGCCTTCACCCAGAACCATGTAGGCACCAGACCTGCCATGTCGCAGCGGTAACCATCGATGTCGAACTTCTTTACCCAGAAGCTGAGGGCGTCTATCATGGCGTTTACAGTATCTGGATTGTCGTAATTGAGGTGGGCCACATCGGTCCAGTCGTCGTTGGGGGCCAGGATGTTGCCGTGCTCGTCGCGGTAATATCTTGCGGGATTCTCCTTGATCCAGGCATTGTCCCAGGCTGTGTGGTTGGCCACCCAGTCGAGCACCACGTGCAAGCCCATGGAGTGAATCTCCTTGACCAAGGCATCGAAATCATCGTATGTGCCGAAGTCGGGATTTACTGCCTTGTAGTCCATTACGCTGTAGGCGCTTCCGTAAGTGCCCTTGCGGTTGAGCTTTCCGATGGGGAATATAGGCATCAGCCAGAGTATGTCGACTCCCATTGCCTTCAGGCGCGGAAGCTCCTTGCGGAATGCGTTTATATTGCCCTCCTTGGTGTACTGACGGAGGTTTACTTCATAAATGTTAGAATTTTTGGTCCATTCAGGTGTCTGATAAGCCATAATGTTATTTTGTTATTTAATTACGAAATCCGAATTACGAATTACGAATTAGCCATCCGGATTAATGCCATCAGCTGAACAGCATTCGGATTTCGTAATTCGTAATTCGTAATTATATTAGTAAGTAGTGTTTCTTCCGGCATTGTTTATCATCTCTCTTACGAGTCCGTTGAGCTCACTGGCCGCCATTAGCTGCTCAAGGCTTATATGACAGCGGTAACGCCAGTAGTGGTTGCTCTCCGACGGCACATTGATGCGCTCGGCCGATGGGTCCTTCAGGCGGAGTGTCTCGCTGAGTGCCAGGATGTCCTGTATTGGGAACACTGCCCACATGGCCGGCGAATAGAGATGCTGGTTGATGATATCCTTTACCACCCAGGTCTCGCAGTAGAACGGAGCGGCGCCGCTCTTGGAGAGTGCGTTGTTGTAGAATCGCTGTGTGCGCTCGTGGTCCTCCTCCCACCATCCACGCAGCGGAAGTGTGTCGTGGCTGCTTGGTGTGGCTACGGCGAGGAACGGATATCCGGCCGGACGTCCAAACTCCACCGATGTCTCCTTTGGCATTCGCTGAACCTCCAGGCTCAGGATGTTGAAATTTAGCATCACCTCGGGAACACAGGCCGGTATCATGCCGAGGTCCTCGCCGCATACCATCATGTTGGTGGCGTTGGTAAGTCCCGGAAGCTTGATCTCTGCCTGCTTGCGCCAGAGTGCCTCGTTGCGGTGATAGAAATAATCGTTGTAGAGGTCGGCTACCACCTTCTTGGTGTGGTCGTCGAGGCTCTTGTAAGAGTTGGTCTTGAAGAGCGAATGTCTTGGATGGTATCCATTGGGATCCTTCTTGTCCTTGAAGAAGAGCACCTCCGATACCAAATATATAAGTCCGTGCTTCAGCTTCTGCATGTGGAGCATATCCTCGGCGGTAGGGCAAGCCATGCGGCTGAATGCCTCCTCGATCTTGCTCTGTGTATCGTATTCGGGCTTGAAGGCAAACATTCCCGGACAATCGGGAATCTCATCGAAAAACGAGTGCCTTACGTATCCAAACGAATCCTGGAATATATCCCTCATGCTGCGCTCCTCAAGATACGGACGGCAGAACCTGTTCTCATCAAACTGAACTCCCCTGTCCTGGAACTCCCTGACATTGACCGGAATAGCTGGATCGAATGTTCCCATCAGGCCGCGTGTCTGGCAGCTTGGAATGCTCCAGATACGGAAGAAACCGAGAATGTGGTCGAGCCTGTAGGCATCAAAATACTCGGCCATCTTGGTGAGACGGGCCTTCCACCATGCAAAACCGTCCTTGGCCATCTCGTCCCAGTTGTAGGTTGGGAATCCCCAGT
>JAZUEG010000408.1:0-9704 GCA_045640025.1 Bacteroidales bacterium | reverse complement strand
CTCGTTGGCCTTGGCCTCGTTCTTCATACGCTCGATCTCCTCCTTAGAAAGACCAGACGAAGCCTCGATACGGATATTCTGGCTCTTGCCGGTAGCCTTGTCCTTAGCTGAAACATTAACAATACCGTTGGCGTCGATATCGAATGTTACCTCGATCTGAGGAACGTTTCTTGGTGCTGGTGGAAGACCGTCCAAGTGGAACTTTCCGAGGGTCTTGTTGTCGCGGGCCATTGAACGCTCGCCCTGGAGAACGTGGATCTCAACAGATGGCTGGTTGTCAACAGCAGTTGTGAAAGTCTCAGTCTTCTTGCAAGGAATTGTGGTGTTGGCCTCTACGAGCTTTGTCATTACGCCGCCCATTGTCTCGATACCGAGCGAGAGTGGAGTAACGTCGAGGAGGAGGATACCGCCTTCCTTAGAGAACTCGCCTGAGAGAACACCGCCCTGGATTGAGGCGCCTACTGCAACCACCTCGTCAGGGTTAACGCCCTTAGAAGGCTTCTTGCCGAAGAACTGCTCTACCTCTGCCTGAACGGCTGGAATACGTGATGAACCACCTACGAGGATTACCTCGTTGATCTCTGATGCTGAGAGACCTGCGTCCTGAAGAGCCTGACGGCAAGGAGCGATGCAAGCCTTGATCAAATCATCACAGATAGCCTCGAACTTGGCACGTGTAAGAGTTGTTACCAAGTGCTTTGGAACGCCGTTTACTGGCATAATGTATGGAAGGTTGATCTCTGTAGAAGCCGAAGAAGAGAGCTCAATCTTGGCCTTCTCAGCGGCCTCCTTCAATCTCTGGAGAGCCATAGGATCCTTGCGGAGGTCAACGCCATTCTCATTCTGGAACTGGTCGGCGAGGAAGTCGATGATCTTCTGGTCGAAGTCGTCACCGCCGAGGTGAGTGTCGCCGTTGGTAGAAAGTACCTCGAAAGTACCGCCACCGAGGTCGAGGATAGAGATATCGAAAGTACCGCCACCGAGGTCGAATACGGCAATCTTCATATCCTTGTCGGTCTTGTCGAGACCGTAGGCAAGGGCTGCTGCTGTAGGCTCGTTTACGATACGCTTTACAGTAAGACCTGCAATCTCGCCGGCCTCCTTTGTAGCCTGTCTCTGTGAGTCAGAGAAGTATGCAGGAACTGTGATAACGGCCTCAGTAACCTCCTGGCCGAGGTAGTCCTCTGCGGTCTTCTTCATCTTCTGGAGCACCATAGCAGAGATCTCCTGTGGAGTGTACATACGGTCGTTTACCTTTACGCGAGGGGTATTGTTGTCGCCGCGTACTACAGAGTATGGCACGCGCTCAATCTCCTTAGTTACCTGGTCGTAGGTCTCACCCATAAAACGCTTTATAGAATATACAGTGTTCATAGGGTTTGTTACGGCCTGACGCTTGGCAGGATCGCCTACCTTACGCTCGCCGTTGTCCAAGAATGCTACAATAGAAGGTGTGGTTCTCTTACCCTCCGAGTTAGCAATTACTACAGGCTCGTTGCCTTCCATTACGGAAACACAAGAGTTTGTGGTTCCCAAGTCAATACCGATTATCTTTCCCATTTTTATAATGTTTTTAATGTTTAACTTCAATGTTTGTTTTCCGTGCCGCTTTTTGTATCGCGGTACGCCCATATTTTATCAATCATTGTGCCGTATTTTTTTATTTTTTTTGTATCAGCTAATGGCATGTAATTGATTATCAGCTGATAGCAGTTAAATTTCAGAAATTATGGCATGCCACATTCAGCTGATGGCGAGTGACATATTGTCATATTGTACGTATCAGCTACACTGACATATATGACAATTAGTCGTCGAAACCTAAAAAAACATGACATTTTTTTGAAACTAACGAAATAAATTACTTATTTTGTGCCGATAATATATCAACCAATTTTTTATTATTATGAAATTTCTGAAATCTTTACTTCTGTCAGCCTTGATGGTGATATCGCTGACAGTATCGGCACAGCGCAAGACCGTGCATGTGCTCGCACTCAACGACATGCACGCGTTTCTGGACCGTGCGGCCGCTCTTGGCGGAATCATCGACTCGCTCAAGGCTCTCTATCCCGAGATGCTGGTGTTCTCGTCAGGTGATAATAGAACTGGAAACCCAGTAAACGACCAGTATTCCGAGACCAACCGCCCTATGATGGAGGTGATGAACGCCTTTGGTGTAAACGCGTCGGCCCTCGGCAACCACGAGTTCGACGGCAGGATTTCGGGCTTCAAGGCCAACGCCGAGGCCGCCAAGTTCCCATTCCTCTGCGCCAATATCTCAGTGCCAAAGGAGATGGGATTCAGCGTGGATCCATACAAGATTTTCGACGTGGACGGCGTTAAGATTGGCGTGGTTTCCATCGTTCAGGTAAACTCGCGCGGCATTCCCGACTGTCTGGCCGATAATGTTAAGGGCCTCAGCTTCAGCGATCCCAAGGCCGCTGCCATCAAGTACGGCGATATCGTGCGCAAGCAGTGCGACGTGGAGATTCTGCTCTCGCATATCGGAATCGAGAACGACACCGTTTACGCATTCGAGATAGGCAACTACGACGCCATCCTCGGCGGACATTCCCACACCTACGTGGCATCCAACACCAAGTACAACAACATGCTTATCACCCAGAATGTCAACAAGATGAAGTATTGCACTCTGGTGGAGTTTGTGGTTGAGAACGGCGAGGTGGTCGACAAGTCGTCTAAGATAATAAGCGTGGAGGCCACCAAGCTCCGCAGCGCCAAGATCGACGCCATGGTGAAGGAATACAACAAGGATCCATATTTCTCTACCCCAGTATGCACCGTGGCCAAGCGCATCAACAATGTTGACGAGATGGGCGCCATGGTAACTGATGGTCAGCGCTTTGGCTCCAATGCCGAGGTGTCGGTTCAGAATTTCGGAGGTGTCAGGTACGAGACCCACGAGACTGGCGTTTTCGATATGAAGGACGCCCTGATGCTCGATCCATTCGGCAACAAGATGGTGATTTACAACCTGACAGCATCGCAGATAAAGCGCGTGCTCATGGAATCGTACATAAACGACGAGGACCGCTACCCATTCATCTCGGGTCTGTCGTACGAGATGACCATCGACAAGAAAACCAAGAAGCCCCAGAGCGTGACACTTTACAACGCCAAGGGCAAGAAGGTGAAGGACAAGAAATCGTTTAAGTTCAGCTGCAATCACTATGTGGTATCCATCACATTCCTCAAGGACATGGAGGGCGTGGAGACAGGCAAGCTGAGCTGCGACTGCATGATAGAGTACCTGAAGGACAAGGGCTCCATCGACTACACCAACGTAAAGAGAACCAAAGTAATAGAACAATAATGTTAGAATTACTCCGACACCACGCCGAGCAGCAGTATGCTGAGGAGCTGGAAGCCATAAAATCAGCCGATAAGGATTCTAAGCCAAAGAACTGGGCCATGAGCCCTCAGATGGTTGTAAAATATCTTGTGGGTGGCAAACTCGACAACGGCTTTGAAATCTCCCCCAAATACATTGGCGACCGCCGATTGATGGAGATTGCCGTTGCCACATTATTGACCGACAGGGCCTTGCTTCTGTACGGTCTGCCTGGCACTGCCAAGAGCTGGGTGTCGGAGCATATTTCCGCAGCCATTTCCGGCGATTCCACTCTCATTGTTCAGGGAACCGCCGGCACTGGTGAGGAACAGATCCGTTATGGCTGGAACTATGCCAAACTCCTGGCCGAGGGCCCTACGCCTAATTCCCTTGTCCGCACTCCCGTGATGACCGCTATGGAGCAGGGCAAAATTGCTCGCATAGAGGAACTTACGCGTATAGGCGCCGACGTTCAGGACAGCCTTATTACAATACTTTCAGAAAAATCTATGCCCATACCTGAGCTCTCTACAGAGATTCAGGCTCAGGTGGGCTTCAATGTGATAGCCACTGCCAACAACCGTGACAAGGGCGTCAACGAAATGTCATCGGCCTTGAAGCGCCGTTTCAATACCGTAATCCTTCCCCTGCCTGCCGACATTGAATCTGAGGTAGAGATAGTTAAGAGCAGGGTAGAGGGATTCTCTTCTCAGATGGACCTGCCTATAGCCAAGCCCGAGGCCGAGCAAATCCGCCGCGTGGTAACAATTTTCCGCGAACTCCGTTCTGGCTCCACCATCGACAACAAGACAAAGCTAAAACAGCCAACTGGCACATTATCAACAGCCGAGGCCATCTCCGTAGTAAACAGTGGCCTTGCCCTCGCCCGCTATTTCGACGGCGGCCTCAACGCCGAGAGCCTGGTCTCAGGAATCATCGGCGCCGTTATCAAAGATCCCGTTCAAGACACCTCAGTCTGGCACGAGTATCTGGAAACGGTGGTCAAGAACAGGCCAAAGTGGAAGGATATTTATGAGGTGGCAAAGGGTTAGCGCCATTAGCTGATACAGAAAAAATAAAATGCCATTAGCTGATACAGAAAAAAATAAAACGCCATTAGCTGAAATAATAAATAAAACACCAAAATAATAACAGAATCATGAGCAAAAAGAAAAGCAGAAAACTTTATTTTGTGGCCGGTTTGATTGTGGCATTGCTGATAGCCATGCTGATAACCAACCCAAGCAAGGACAAGCATTGCGCCAAGGTGGACAGCCTGTGCAGGGAAACCATGGCCAAATTTTCCGAGAGGGACAATCTGAATCCGCTGGCTTCGCAGCTCGGCGGCGCACTCATAGGAAAGGCCGTGCAGAGCCAGCTGGACGTAAAAAATTACGGTATTTTCTCGGTGGGCACACTGCCAAACATGGGCAAGGGTGAGCCAACCAAGGTAACCGTCGGATTTCTTGGCATGGTAATCTCCCTGGCCAGCTCCGAGCAGATTTACGACAAGATAAAGAGCAAATTCTAAAAAAACGCCGGCCATTGATCTCCTATTTTGGCATACGGCACCACGGCCCCGGATCGTGCAGGAATGTGATGCAGGCGCTCAAGGTTCTGCGTCCCGACCTGATACTCCTGGAGGGCCCGAGCGAGGCAAGCGGACTTGTTGGAATGGTTGTTCACGAGGATATGAAGCCCCCTGTGGCCATACTCGCGTTCCAGTCCGACAATGTCCGCAATGCCTCTTTTTATCCATTTGCCGGGTTTTCGCCCGAGTGGCAGACTTTGGTTTTGGCAGCTAATGGCAATATTCCTGTACGTTTCTTCGATCTTCCGCTTACATATATGATGGCCATCCGCGACGATGAGGCCATAGTGGGAGAGGAGCAGAATCTTCCCCGCGTAGCCGACCCTTTCGATTTGCTTGCCAAGCTGGAGAATCTCCCAAACGGCGAGGCGTGGTGGGATACTCATGTGGAGCGTGCAGCTAATGCGCAGGATATTTTCCAGGCCGTTGAGCTGGCGGTCACTGAGTTGCGTGACACTTTGCCCGGCAACACCTCCAAATTCGACAAAATCCGTGAGGCCTGGATGCGGAAATCTGTCCGTCAGGCCGAGAAAGACGGTTTCAAGAATATCGCCGTGGTCTGCGGTGCATGGCACGTGCCAGGCATTAAGGCTGATATTCCTCAGAAAGCTGATGCTGAACTTCTTAAAGGACTCCCGAAGGTGAAGGTGGAGTCTACTTGGATTCCGTGGACTTATTCGAGGCTGATGCTGAAATCGGGCTACGGCGCGGGAATTGATTTTCCGGGCTGGTATTCGCATATTTTTCATCACCGCAACGACGACGGCACCCGCTGGATTACCAAGGCAGCCAAGATTCTAAGAGACAAGCATTTGGATATATCGGTGGCCCACGTGATTGACGCCGTGAAACTTGCAAACTCGCTTGCAAAAATCCGTGGACTCAGTGTGCCGTCTCCCAATGAATTCAATGACGCGATGGTTTCGGTTTTCAGTCAGGGCGACGATTTTATTTTGCGGCTTCTCAGAAATAAATTACTGATTGACAATAGATTGGGAAGCGTTCCGAAAGACGTTCCGAAAGTGCCGTTGCTCGCCGACTTTGAGCGCTTGCAGAAAAAACTGCGCCTTCCGTTCCAAAAAACCAACAAGGAACTTGTGCTGGATTTGAGAAAGCCTCTCGATTTGGAAAGAAGCACGTTTTTTTACCGTCAGAAACTTATGGACCTTAAATGGGCCTCGCCCGAGAAGGTGGACGGCAAGGGAACTTTCAAGGAGGCGTGGAGTCTGCAATACAAGCCCGAGCTGATAGTGCAGATTATTGAGCTCGCGATTTTCGGAAACACGGTGGAACTCGCGACTCAGACTCTCGCCGCCAACAAGACCAAGAAAGCGCAATCTATCAGCGAGTTGACTAAGATTTTGGACGACGTGGTTCCTGCCGATTTGCCCAAAATCGCCGAGATTGTTACCCGTAGGCTCGACCAGATCTCAGTTGTCAGCAACGATATTTTGGAGATGATGACGGCAGTGCCCGACCTTGCGAACATTGTGCTTTACGGAAACGTCAGGAACATTGATTATTCGGATATTTCGAAGATTCTGAATTCGTTTATAGTGCGTGTAACGGCCTCGGGAGTTCAGCCCTGCGTGGGTATCGACGAGGAGCAGTCAACTGAGATTATCGGCAAGATTACAGGAATGGATATCTCGATATCGTCGCTCAATGATGATTACTACAATGGATTGTGGATTAATTATTTAACCAAACTCCGCAGCGTGAAGACCGTGAGCCCGATGATATCAGGATTTGCCTCGCGTCAGCTCTACGACAAGACCAAAATAACCACCGACGAGATGCTGACAACGCTGTCGTTCTACACCTCGCCGAGCAACAAGCCCAACGACGTGGCATATTGGTTTGAGGGATTTTTCAGAAAATCGGGAACGATTTTATTATTGGACGACAATCTCTGGACGATGCTCAATACGTGGATTCAGAGTCTTGATTATGAGATGTTTATAGAACTGTTGCCGATAATGCGCAGGACATTCTCGTCGTACAGCGAAAACGAGAAAGAGAAACTTGCTCAGAAGGCCCGCGCCTACGATCCCGACCGCCGTACGGCAATAGAAACCGAGGCCGAAAACTTCAATTACGACGACGCCCAAAAGGTAATCCCGCTGATACGGCAATTATTGGGATTAGGGTAGCTACGATAGCCGAGTACGCCAGATCAACCGACAAGTCGGCTGGTCTTCGGCGTACCCGGTTAAGCAAAATAGCGTCTTCCAGACGCGAGGGGAGAAGAGTTAATTGTCAATTATTAATATGATTTGGCGCTTGGAAGGCGCTAATTTGACTAACCGGGTACGCCGAAGTCGCTGTCACTTGTGACAGTGGCTGGCGTGCTCGGGTTGAAGAAATAAAGCTAATGAAAGACAGTGAGTTGAAGCGTTGGAGAATGATTCTCGGAGATAATGAGGGTTTTCGCGAGGGCAGGGGCAAGGGCCACGGCTTTGGCGAGAGCGTGGAGGACTGTGCCGGTGAGGGTGAAGGTCCGGGCGAGGGCGAGGGTGAGGGCGAAGGTCCCGAACTCTCTGAAACCGAGCAGAATATCGACCAGGCCCTCAATGCCATTTACGACGACAAGGACAGCCGTGGCGACCTCTCGAAATCGAGTCCAAGGATTGCTCAATGGCTCGGCGAGGTGCGCAACTATTTCCCAAACTCGATGGTGCAGATTATCCAACGCGACGCTATCAAGCGTATGAACCTACTTCAACTTCTCGGTGAGCCCGAAATGCTCGACAACGTGGTTCCCGATGTGAACCTTGTGGCCACGCTTCTCACGATTTCCAAGGCCATTCCCGAGAAAAACCGTGAGGCCGCCCGCGCCATTGTCAGCAAGGTGGCCGAGCAACTCTCGATGAAACTCTATGTGCCACTCACTCAGGCTGTAAACGGCGCCATCAACCGTGCCGTTAAGCGCCGTAATCCAAAATTCAAGGATATAGACTGGAACGCCACTATCCTGAAAAACCTCAAACATTATCAGCCTGACTACAAGACTGTTATTCCCGAAACTCGAATTGGCTTCACCCACAAGCGCCGTGAGCTGAAGGACGTAATAATCTGTCTCGACCAGAGCGGAAGTATGGCCACCTCGTTGGTGTTTTCTGGAATATACGCGTCGGTGCTCTCCACGATATCATCAATAAAAACCCAGCTCGTGGCCTTCGACACCGCCGTAATCGACCTCACCGACAAGATCGACGATCCCGTGGAGGTGCTTTTCGGACTCCAACTCGGCGGAGGCACCGACATAAACCGCGCGCTTCAGTACTCACAGAAACTCATCTCGCGCCCCAACGACACTTACCTCATAATCATCACCGACCTCGAGGAAGGCGGAAACGTGATGCAGATGCGTCGCAGGTTTATGGAGATAAAACAAACCGGCGTTGAGATAATCGTGCTTCTGGCGCTCAACGATGAGGGCGCTCCCCGCTACAGTCATCCCAACGCCGATTTCCTGGCGTCGCTTAGAATCCCCTGCTTTGCCTGCACCCCCGACAAATTTCCCGAACTTATGGCCTCAGCGCTCAACAGACAGGATTTGATGGAGATGTATTACTCCCAGGAGTAATAAGTCTTGGTTAAGCCCTGTTTCTTCCAGTTGTCCTGAGTTTCTATTTCGGTGATATCAACCTCGCCGGCCTTATTTGTGAAAGTTCTCTTTGTGATGGCGCCGATGTTGTTGTACTCATATTCGGTCTTATTCTCCATAGAGATAGCGCCGTCTTTCTGGTAATACTCGGTTTCCTCGCTCAGATATTTCTTGCCGAGAATGGTTGTGTATTTCTTCACGGTCTTGAGCTCCCACTCGTTGTCGAAACTTTCCCTTATCATAAGATTCAGGGTGTCGTATTTCATATCCTTGTCCAAGTAATAATACTTGTAATATAGATCGAATCCGTAAGCGCTTGATTCTGTGGCCTTGCGGATATTGCCCTCGTATTCATACTGCCAATACGACGATTCCTCGAAACCGTCCTGATAAGTTGCCATACGTCCCTGCTCGTCGTAGGTCCAAGTCTCTCCGTTTATCATATCCGACGAAACCTTGTTGCCCTTTGCGTCGTAGGTGTAGTGGATGGTCTCGTCCATCGATTTGTCCACACTCTCAATGAGTTGGCCCTTGTCGTTGTAAATCCATTTGCGGATGGTGTCGCCATTCTCATCAAGAGCATAGAGAGGCTTGTCCCAGTTTACCTTTTTCAGGTTTGGGTCGTCGACGATAGGGGTTTCTACGGTCTGCTCCTCAGCGTTTTGGGCCTCAGATTCCTGATTCTGACTGCCCTTCTGTCCGCCACAACTTGCAAGCACAAGCGCCAAGGCGGGGATTAGATAAAATGATTTTTTCATTGTTGTAATTTTGAAATTTCTGAGGCAAAGTTAGAAAAAAAATCAATCCATTGGGTTACCTTTTCGTTTTTAGTGCTATTAACTTCCAAAAAACAATATCATCCGTTCTCAGGATCTGCATTATATCATTGTCGATTATATCAACAACAATCCCTCGAAATGGAATGTTGATAAATTTTTCTCAGAATAATTCATCAATCTGTCTTGGCGGACCCGTGTGTCCGCCGTTATATTAAAAAGGGATATTCATTGTAGGAGGCTGTCCCAAAAGCGAGACAGCCTCTTGTTTTTTTTACGCGGCATTTTCAACTTCCCAAGGACGTTCCATTCTTTGAAATTCTACAAACTTAGTTTTCTTTTGGTTTTCTTTGACTAAATAGCGGCATAAAG
>JAZUEG010000407.1:0-10966 GCA_045640025.1 Bacteroidales bacterium | reverse complement strand
TTGTAAAAGTTATTTTTGTATATTTGCACTCGAAATAATTGTAGTAAATTATGGAAGAAAATACATTAGATAGCTTATACACAAGTTTTTACAGGAAAGTGCAGAGCGTTTCAATGGGATTGCGCCGTTACCTCTATGATAAGATTAATTGGGAAAACCGCGTAATCGCCATCAAGGGCGCACGTGGAGTGGGCAAAACAACGCTTATCCTTCAGCACATTAAGGAGACTTTCCCGGATCTGGACAAGGCTCTGTATCTGTCGCTGGATAATTTGTGGTTCTCCAACCATTCGTTGATGGAGCTTGTTGAGTATTTCTATACACATGGAGGCACTCATCTTTTCCTTGACGAGGTACACAGATATCCTAAATGGCAGACCGTGCTAAAGAATATTTGCGACGATTATCCCGACCTGCATATCGTATATACTGGATCGTCGATGCTTGAGATAGATTACAACCAGGGAGATATGTCGCGCCGTCAGGTGGTCTATACTCTCAATGGCCTTTCGTTCAGGGAATATTTGGAGTTTGAGGGTGTGTATAGCACAGAGCCTTTCAGCCTTGAATATCTTCTTGATAATCATAATCGTATAGCATCCCAATTAACCTCAAATATCAAGGTGCTGACGTATTTCGACAAATACCTTGTGAGTGGTTATTATCCATTCTACAGGGAAATGGGGGATGGTTTCCAGTCACGGCTTCAGGAAACCGTAAATCAGGTGCTCTATTCCGACTTGCCTTCGGTGGAGGATTTCTCTTTCAACACAATAGCCAAGATGCGCAAGCTGCTGATGATGCTGGCAGAGAGGGTTCCGCACATTCCCAAGATGGTGGAGCTCTACAAGGCTCTGGAGACCACGAGGGATTCTGGCCTCAAGATGCTTTATATTCTCGAAAAGGCCCAGTTGGTTTCCCTTGTGGGCTATCAGCCACGCAATTATATTGCCATCAACAAGCCCGACAAGATTCTCATGAACAATCCAAATTTGATGTATTCGCTTACCGCTTCCGCCGACAAGGGAAGCATCCGCGAGTCGTTTTTCCATAATCAGATGTCGTCGGTGGGAGAGGTACTACTGTCGAATACAGGCGATTTCTTTGTGGATAGGAAATACACATTCGAGGTGGGCGGCAAGAGCAAGACATACGATCAGATAAAGGATGTGGAGAATGCCTATCTCGCTGTGGATGGCATCGAGACAGGCCATCATTCACGAGTTCCACTGTGGATGTTTGGAATGTTGTATTAAAAAAAATCTAAACAACAACTTTGTGCATAAAATTTTTCTATCTTTGCATCAAAAATCAAAAATCAAAAGAATAACTATGAATTTCGCATATCATTTCGAGCTTCAGCCTATTGCGGGCATGTATGTGGCTGTGGCTACGGGCAAGGGCGCCGAGAAATTCTCGGGCATCGTTAGGCTCAACGAGTCGGGCGCAAAGATTTTCGAGCTGCTCCAGAGCGGAAAGTCCGTTGATGAGACCGTGGCCGAGATGCTCAAAATCTACTCCGCCGATGAGGCCGTTATCCGTCAGGATGTGGATAAGATCGTGAGCATGCTTCAGGAGAAAGGATTGGCAAATCTCTGATATTGAAAACCTATGGCATCCACATTTGAGGAAATACTTGAACACGATGGCGTGCTGATGTACCGGACCAAGGGAATTTCCATGTTGCCGCTTTTGCGGGAAGATAGAGACCTTATGATTGTGGAGAGTATTCATGAAAAGGCTCTCCGCATTACCGATGTGGTTCTCTTCAAGCGCAAGAACGGAGACTATGTGCTCCATCGTTTGATGTGGGAGCGCAAGGGCAAATATATTATTATCGGCGACAATCTCTGGGATGCTGAGAGGTGGATTTCCCGAAGCCAGATTCTCGGAGTTATGACCGCCGTGGTACGCGATGGCAAGCGCATGGAGATGAACAGCCTGAAAATGAGATGCTATTCGTGGTACAAGTGGCTGACATATCCATTCAGGGCAGTGCTGCTCTATGCGACAAGAAGCCTTTGGCCACGCATCAAACGTAAAATCTTCCGTAAATAATGCTGAGACGCGATATCATAGATGGAGCAGGGTGGGCGTGGGGCCAGATAAAGGGCCTGCGTCATTCATTCTTCGTGAACTGCCTCATAGGATTTGCGCGCGTGTTAATCTCGCTGCTTTTCGTGTGGGTCTGCAAGCATATCGTGGATATCGCCACGCAAAAGTCCGACGGCGATATCGTATTGTGGATGAGCGTGATGGTGGTTGTCATCATCAGCCAGCTGATAATCGCCATGTGTCTTCAGCGTTACCGTGAGAAAAACCGCCTCGATATTTCCAACAAGCTCCGTTATCAGCTTTTCGGCAAGGTGATGAACAGCCGCTGGAATGGCGACAACGCTTTCCATTCGGGCGATGCGGTCAACCGTCTTGAGGAGGATATCAAGACCCTCTGCTCCACAATCAACGAGACCGTGCCGTCGCTGTTTATTATGGCATTTCAGCTGATATGTGCCTCCATATTCCTCTTCGCCATGCAGGCCGAGCTTTTGTGGGTCTTGCTGATGATAATGCCCATTGCCCTTGTGGTGAGCAAGGTTTTCTATAAGCGCCTCCGCCGTCTCAACAACGATATCCGCCGTGGCGATTCGGGAATACAGAGCCACATTCAGGAGAATATCCTGAAGCGTGTGCTGATACTTACCATGGTGAAACTCGACGAGTGCATGGAAACTCTCAACAGGCTTCAGAATGGAGTTGTTGGCCTTTCGATGGAGAGAATCGGCTATCAGTCCACCGCAAGATTCCTCGTCTCGCTTGGATTCATGGCCGGATATTGCGTTACATTCTGCTGGGGCGCCTTCGGAATCGTGGAGGGCACAGTTACCTACGGAATGATGACGGCATTTCTCCAGCTCGTGAATCAGGTTCAGAATCCCATCGTGAACATGAGCCGACAGCTTCCGCAGCTGATACAGACCCTTACCTCCATCGACCGTCTCCGTGAGCTCTCGAATCTTCCTCAGGAGGATTCCGACAGCGCACAGCCATTGCCCGGTCAGCTCGGCATCAGGGTGGAGGGGCTCTCGTTCTCATATCCTGGAAGCCAGAATCCTGTGATAGAGAATTTCAGCTGCGATTTCCGCCCCGGAGTATCCACAGCCGTGATAGGTGAGACTGGCGCGGGCAAGTCAACGCTCCTGCGTCTGCTGCTTAATCTACTACAGCCTCAGCAGGGTAGGGTAGTGGTATATAGCGCTGATGGCTCTTGGGATATGTCGCCATCGCTGAGGTGCAATTTCCAGTACGTGCCTCAGGGCAACAGCCTTGTATCGGGCACCGTCCGCGACAATCTCCGGCTTGGAAAGGCCGACGCCACCGATGCCGAGATGACGGAGGCTCTCCGTACAGCCTGCGCCGATTTTGTGCTTGTCCGTCCCGAAGGTCTCGATACTCGCTGCGGAGAGCAGGGCGCTGGACTCTCGGAAGGTCAGGCGCAGCGGATAGCGATAGCGCGCGCACTCCTTCAGCCCGGCAAGGTGATGCTGATGGATGAGGCCTGCAGCGCCCTCGATGAGGAGACCGAGCGCAATGTGCTTCAAAACCTCTCACGCTGTTGCGAAGACCGCACCATCATCTGGATTACGCACCACAGCGCCGTACGGAAATACATGAAGGAATGTCTGGTGTTGCGTCCGTAGAGAAGCCCTTAATTATTAATTGTTAATTATTAATTCTTAATTGTTAATTAATAACATGCATAATCTCTTTTTCGAACTTCTTAGAGTCTCGGTCGGCAATCAGGAATCTTTGTCAAGGAATCCTGATGCCGACGAATGGAAGACTCTTCTCGATATAGCCAAGGATCAGGCTCTTATAGGAGTCTGTTTTGAGGGCATTGGCCGTTTGGCTAAGGATCAGCAGCCTCCTCAGGATATTTTCCTGAAATGGATGGCGCTTGCCAATACCGTCCGCAACCGCAACATGGTGCTCAACGACCGTTGCGGTCAGATTATGGAGATGCTTATAGCTGATGGCTTTCATCCTGTAATCCTGAAGGGTCAGGGCAACGCGCTGATGTATCCGAATCCGCTGTCGCGCCAGTGCGGAGATATCGACGTGTGGCTGGATGGCGACGAGGAATATATCAAGAAATATGTAACCGACCGCGATCCGCGTCCGCATGATTTTAATTTCCATCATATAGATTACCATTGCTTCCCCGATGTGGAGGTGGAGATGCATTTTGCTCTCGGCAAAGCTTCCGATACCATTTTCAGCAAAAAGTTCTATAAATGGTTTAGCTCGCAGAGAGAAAATGATTTTCCCTCAGTGACTTTACCAAACGGCAAGAAAATGGTTGTTCCTACTTTGGAGCTGAATCTTATTCATCAGCTTGTGCATATCGACCAGCATTTTGGACCTGGCGGTGTGGGCCTGCGTCAGATAATGGATTACTATTTTCTGCTGAAACTCGCAAACAATGAGAAACACGATTTCGGCAGTTACAGGGAAACCGTGAAAAAGTTGGGCCTCCGCAAGATGGGCGAGTCGCTCATGTATGTGCTGGGTCAGGTACTCGGAATGCAGGAATCTGAAATGCCATTAGCTGCCAATAAAAAACACGGCGAGTTTCTGCTCAGTGAGATAATAAACGGTGGAAATTTTGGAAATGTGCGAAGGGCCAAGAACGCGGGAATGTCGAAGTTCGGCCGCAGATTCAGGAATATTTTCAAGAATCTGAGGTTTATTCCTCATTTCCCCGGAACGTATGTGCGCCATTATTACAAGGCTACTATTGGATTATTGAAAGGAAACTGGTAGAGATATGTATTCAGGAGTTTACAAAATAGCGGACCATGTGTTCCGCATTGAATCCATTTACGACGAGATTCATACCATGTGCGCCGATTATGCGAGCCTCATGGAGCCCGAGTTTTCTATTTCGATATCAGCTGATGACATAACCATGGAGCGCGAGGAATCACGCAAAACCGCTTTGAAGGAGGGCTCGGATCCCGACCGCGACTTTCCCGAGAGCTATCTGGAGACATTGGCGGTGTATCGCAAACTGTGCGTGCGCCTGCTGGATGGAGATATTCTTCTGGTGCACGGGTCGTGCCTGAGCATCGATGGCCTCGGATGCCTTTTCGTGGCCAGCAGCGGAACGGGCAAGAGTACCCACACGCGCAACTGGCGCAAGGTTTTCGGCAATCGGGTCTTGATGGTGAACGACGACAAGCCTCTCGTAAACGTGTCCACGATGCAGATATACGGCACTCCGTGGGACGGCAAGCACCATATCAGCTGCAATACCTCCGTACCGCTAAGGTGCGTGGTGATTCTGGCGCGCGGAGCAGAGAACCGCATTCGCCGTATCGACCAGACTGACGCGCTGAACCGGATGATGATGCAGACTTATCTGCCTGCCGACAATCTGCTGAAAATTAAGACTTTTGCTCTGCTCGGCAAGCTGATGCAGAATCTCAGCTTTTATGTTTTGGAATGCAATATGGATCCTCTATCGGCCCAGGTGGCGTACGATGGAATGCCCGAGCTACATGCCTGAGATACAAAAAGGCGAACAGTACCGCGTGGTGCTGTCCGCCTTTTCTCATTTATAAACAAATCTCTAAAACCTTAAACATCATTTAACGATTGCGAATATTGCAAATACTGTGCTAAATGTGGAACAAAGATTTTGTTTTTTTAGACTAATTTTTTTTGTTCATATAATTTTTTTCACATATTTTTGCCTTGATTAGTTTACTAAACCTACCCAATTATACTATGATAGACAATAATAATTACTGTGTGATAATGGCCGGCGGAATAGGAAGCAGGTTCTGGCCCAAGAGTAGAATTTCTTGTCCTAAACAATTCCTTGATATTCTGGGAGTTGGACGCTCTCTCCTTCAGCAGACTTACGATAGGTTTTGCAAGATTTGCAATCCAGGCAATATATTTGTGGTGACCGGCGATGCGTATGTGGATACTGTGCGCCATCAGCTGCCCGAGCTCGATGAGGCCAATATACTCGGCGAGCCGCTGCGCCGCAATACCGCTCCGTGCATAGCCTACGCTTGCTACAAGATAATGGCCATAAATCCAAACGCAAATATCGTGGTATCGCCATCGGATCATTTTGTGGGCGATGAGTTCGGTTTTGAGATGACGATAAACCGCGGACTCCAGTTTGTGCAGTTCTCGAAATCGCTGCTTACCATCGGCATTATTCCATCGCGCCCCGAGACCGGCTATGGATATATTCAGATAGACAGCCGCAACGGCGAGAATCCGCTGGCCATCCACGAGGTTACCAAGGTGAAGCTCTTTACCGAGAAGCCTGATATCGAGATGGCGCGCACTTTCTTGGAGAGTAAGGAATTCTTCTGGAATGCAGGTATTTTTATATGGAATGTTAATGCAGTGATAGAGGCATTCCGCAAGCATCAGCCCGAGATACATTCGCTATTCTCGCAGGGCATGGGAATATACAATACCGATGCCGAGAAGGATTTCATCAACAGGATTTATCCCGAATGTCCCAATATCAGCATCGACTATGGCGTAATGGAAAACCACGAGGATGTTTCCGTGATTCCGGCATTGTTCCCATGGAGCGACCTCGGCACATGGAGATCGCTCTACGAGAATTCGCATAAGGACAAGGACGGAAATGTGGTGGTATGCGGCAAGTCCATAGTGGACGATACCACCGGCTCCATCATCAACTGCGACGGCCGTCTTGTGGTAGTGAAGGGCCTGCGCGATTTCATTATAGCTGAAAGCGACGGCATTCTCCTTGTGGTGCCCAAGGCCGAGGAAAACAACATCAAGACCCTCGTAAACGCCGCCAAGCTGAAGTACGGCGAGGGATTCGCGTAGAAATTAATTACGAATTACGAAATCCGAATTACAGAGATTGCGAATACTCATGAGAGAATTCGTAATTCGTAATTCGGATTTCGTAATTATTCAATGTCGTCGGCGTACAGCAAATCGTCGTAAGGATAGCGCTCGGTGTGTATGCGGCGGGCCTCGGTGTAGATGCTTTCCTTCAGCTCTTCGAGGTTGGTTTTCTTTTTGGCTGATATGAAAATACATGGAGCCTGGCTCGAGTATTTCATCCTTACGTAGTCTTCCATTTGCGATAGCGAGTAGTTCCTGATGGTGCGCTCGGTGAGGTCGTCGTCGTCCTTGCGCTCGTAGGTGTAGTTGTCTATCTTGTTGAAGACAAGGAAAACAGACTTCTTCTCCTTGGTGATCTCGCTGATGGTTTCCTGCACTGTCTGCAGCTGCTCCTCGAAATTTGGGTGCGATATGTCGGTTACTATTATCAGGATATCGGCCTCGCGCACCTCGTCGAGGGTCGATTTGAAACTCTCGAAAAGGTTTTTGGGCAGCTTGCGGATAAAACCTACCGTGTCTGATAGCAGGAATGGCAGATTCTTCACCACCACCTTTCTTACCGTGGTATCGAGTGTGGCGAATAGCTTGTTGTCGGCATATACGTCGCTCTTGCTCCACAGGTTCATGAGCGTGGATTTGCCCACGTTGGTATATCCCACGAGTGCCACGCGCACCAGTTTTCCGCGGTTTTTGCGCTGGACGTTTTTCTGGTTGTTTATCTTCTGAAGCTCCTCCTTTAGCAGCGAAATCCTGTTTCGTACTATTCGGCGGTCGGTCTCAATCTCCTTCTCGCCCGGGCCCCTCATTCCGATTCCTCCTTTCTGCCTTTCGAGGTGGGTCCACATTCCGGCAAGTCTTGGCAGCAGATACTGGTATTGAGCCAGCTCCACCTGAGTCTTTGAGTGTGCTGTCTGCGCGTGCTTGGCGAAGATGTCGAGTATCAGATTGCTCCTGTCCACTATCTTGCACTTGAAAAGTTCCGATATGTTTCTGTATTGTGCAGGCGACAGCTCGTCGTCGAAAATGGCGGCGTCTATCTCGTTTTCCTCAATGTATTGGGCTATCTCCTTCATCTTGCCGTCGCCGAGATATATGCGCGAGTTTGGCGCGTCCAGTTTCTGTGTGAACCGCTTCACGCAGTCCACTTCGGCGGTTTTGGCCAGGAATTCCAGTTCGTCGAGGTATTCATCCAGTTTCTCGGGTTTAAGGGTCTGAGTGGCCATTCCTATCAGGATTGCCTTCTCGTTTTCCTTGGCTGTAATGTATGGTTGTGGTTTTGCCATTTTGCTATTCTGTTATGTTAAGAGTTTTGGCGAATGCCTCGCCGTCGTGTATAATCCTTATGGCGGCCTCTATGTCGGTGTCGCCGTAGTTGTTCAGTCGGTAATAGTCGTCGTCGCGGTCGGCTATGTGGTGGGCGTATGCCAGCATGTATGCCAATATCCTTCCGCCGTTTTCGGCCAGATATTTCTTGTCTCTCTTTTTGCTGATGTTCAGTCCCTTGCTCTGCGCAAATTCAATCAAGTCGTCAAGTGTGTATTCGGGGTTTTGTTTCAGCTGATACAGATATTCTGTATTAGCTGCACTGTCTATATCCTTGATCTTGCTGTGCATCGTGGCAGCGTATCTGTGGAATATGGAGGCCGAATCGAGCTGATATGCTATACTGTCGATGTGGCTCCAGTTTTCCGGCACAAAAACGTCCGGCATTACACCTCCCTTGCTGTATACCGTGCGTCCGTGTCGGGTTTTGTAAGCGGTGGTGTCGCTCGGTATGTATGCGTTGGCGCTGTCGAGCTCGCCGTTCTTTATTCTGTTTACAAATTCGTTGGAGTAGTTGCTGTAGCTTTTCTGCAGCGATCGGCCCGATGGCGTGTAGTATCTCTCTGTGGTCAGCCTTATTACACTGCCGTCGGTCAGCACTATCGGGGTCTGCACGAGTCCCTTGCCGAAAGTCCTGCGGCCGAGTATTATTCCGCGGTCGTTGTCCTGGATGGCGCTTGCCATGATCTCTGAAGCCGATGCCGTCTTGTAGTTTACGAGGCATACAATTCTCATGTCGTGGCATAGGGCGGCCTGTGTGGTGTCTATCATCAGGTCTTCCACCTCGTGGTGCCTGTTTATGGTGTATGCTATGGTGTCGCCGCGTGGCAGCAGCAGGCTTGCTATCTGCTTGGCCTGTTCCACGCGTCCGCCGCCATTGTCGCGGAGGTCTATTATCAGGTTTTTGGCGTTCTGCTCTTCGAGTTTTTTCAGCTGATGCGTAAACTCCTGATAGGCATGGTCACCGAAACTCTCTATCTTGATGTATCCTGTGGTAGAATCGGCCATGTATGCCGTGGTTACGTTGCTTACCTTTATGTAGTTGCGCTCTATGGTAATGGGTATCAGCGAGTCGCATCCGTTGCGTTCCACCTTTACTTCCACCGATGATCCCAGTGGGCCGCCTATCGCCTTCAGGGCCTGATTGCTGCTGAACGGGGCCACGGCGTATATTGTATCCACGTATATCAGCTTGTCGCCGGGGCGCAGACCAGCCTTACGTGCCGGGCCGTCGGGATTGGTGTAGAGTATTTCTATCGTGTCGTTGAATATATTGTATTCGATGCCCACACCGCAGAATTTTCCGATAAGGGCCTTGTCCTGCTCGTTTCGGCTGGTGGCCGCCACATACGATGTATGCGGATCCAGATGGCTGAGCACTTCGGGAATGGCCAGCTCGGTGAGCGAGTCTATGTCTATTACATCCACATATCTGGTATCCACAATGTTGATTACCGACTGCAGCTTGGATGGCTTGCCGTTAAATAGCGAAAACTCCACCTTGTCTTTGGATGTGCCGAATACAAATTTGCCCATTATCATGCCTATCAGAAAGGCTATGAACAGGTAATATGGCAGATTGCTGTTGTTTTTCATTCTTGTGGGCCTATTTCAATGAATTTGGTCTCGATGTTGGCGCGTTTCAGGAGGTCGAGTCCGTCGGTCAGCCTGTATTTCTCGCTGTATACCACTCGCTTGATGCCGCTCTGTATTATCAGCTTGGCGCATTCCATGCATGGCGAGGCAGTCACATAGAGAGTGGCGCCCAGGGAGTTGTTGTTGCTTTTAGCTACCTTGGTTATTGCATTGGCCTCGGCGTGCAGCACGTATGGCTTTGTGGTGCCGTCGTCGAGCTCGCATACATTCTCGAAACCCGATGGAGTGCCGTTGTATCCGTCGGAGATTATCATCTTGTCCTTTACGAGCAGCGCGCCCACCTGGCGGCGGGTGCAGTAGGAGTTTTCGGCCCATATCCTGGCCATTCTCAGGTATCTTATGTCGAGTTCTTCTTGTTTGTCCATAAAAAAATAATATTATTTGTTTAATCGCAAAAGTAATAAAAAAAAATGCAGATACGAAAATCTTTCATAGAAAATCGTATCTGCAATTTTTAATTGGGTTGTGTTGTGGTGGTAGAGACGCACGGCCGTGCGTCTCTACGGGCTATTTGTTCCAGTAAGCCTCCAGCCTCTTGGCCTCCTCTACTGTGAGGTGGGTTACGGCTGCGTGCTTCTGCGAGTCGAAATTAGTGCGGTGCATCTTTACGCCCTCCTCGTCGAAATAGCCGATGGTCTGGAATGTCTCGAAATCGTTGGTCTCCACAAAACCGAAGTTGGGCGGGAAACGGTGGTAATTGTCGTACATGATTACCCATCTGTTTTCGCCGATAATCTTCCAGCAGTTGGGAGCCTCGTGAATCTGAGGGTCGTGGTCGTCATACTTATCGTCCTGAATGTAAGGACCCAGGATGTTCCTGCTTGAAGCGTGTTTTACCGTGGCGGGGCCCTGGTGATTTACATAGAACAGGTGATAGAGGCTGTCCACGTGGATGATGTCGCTGTCGATCACTGTGTAGCTTGGCAGGCCCTTCTCGTTTTCTGGAGCCTTGAATAGGATCTTGGGCTCAGATATCATCTCTGTGAAATCGTCGTTCATGTATACATAATAGATGCACTCGTGGTTGGTGCGCATTCTCACGGTAAAATGTACCAGAATGTGTCCTGCCTCGTAGTCG
>JAZUEG010000406.1:0-2636 GCA_045640025.1 Bacteroidales bacterium | reverse complement strand
TCTCCTGATACTCGCTCATATCTATGCGGACCATGAGGTTCTCGTCGTCGAAGAGGAACTCGGCCAGGGCCTTGGCAAGCTCTGTCTTTCCTACTCCGGTGGTTCCGAGGAATATGAATGATCCGATTGGCTTCTTGTTGTCCTGAAGTCCGGCCCTTGAACGGCGGACAGCGTCGGCTATCACGCTGATGGCCTCGTGCTGACCTACCACGCGCTTATGGAGCTCGGTCTCAAGGTTCAGGAGTTTCTCCTTCTGAGTCTGAAGTAGCTTGGTGAGCGGAATACCGGTCTGCTTGGATACAGTCTCGGCGATGTCCTCGTAGCAGATCTCCTCCTTGATGAGCGGAGACTCCTTCTGGGTAGATTCCAGCTGGGTTTTCAGATTGTTGATCTCGTTCTCGGCCTCCAGGATCTTGCCATAGCGGAGCTCGGCCACAAGACCTAAGTTGCCCTCGCGCTCGGCCTTGTCGGCCTGAATCTTGGAGTTCTCTATCTCGGTCTTCAGGGCCTGCATCTTGGTTACGATTTCCTTCTCGCCCTGCCACTTGGCCATCAGCTTGGTGCGCTCCTCGTTGAGCTCGGCCAGAGTCTTGGCGTTCTTCTCAATCTTGGCGGCGTCGCCCTCGCGCTTGATGGCCTCGCGCTCTATCTCGTACTGACGGATCTTGCGGTTGAGCTCGTCGAGAGGCTCTGGCACGGAGTTCATCTCGATGCGGAGCTTTGCGGCGCTCTCGTCGATGAGGTCGATGGCCTTGTCCGGGAGGAATCGGTCGGCAATGTAGCGGTTGCTGAGCTCCACGGCGGCTATTATCGCCTCGTCCTTGATGCGGATCTGGTGGTGGCTCTCGTAGCGGTTCTTGAGTCCGCGGAGTATCGATATGGCGTCGTCAACTGTCGGCTCGTCAATCACCACGGGCTGGAAACGGCGCACAAGGGCCTTGTCTTTCTCGAAGTATTTCTGATACTCGTCCAAAGTGGTTGCTCCCACAGCCTTAAGCTCGCCACGTGCGAGGGCTGGCTTCAGGATGTTGGCGGCGTCCATTGCGCCGTCGGATTTTCCAGCGCCTACGAGGGTATGGATCTCGTCGATGAAGAGGATTATCTCGCCATCGCTGTCCACCACCTCCTTTACCACGGCCTTAAGCCTCTCCTCGAACTCGCCCTTGTATTTGGCGCCGGCTATCAGCGCGCCCATATCGAGAGAGTAGAGAGTCTTGGATTTCAGGTTCTCGGGCACGTCGCCGTTTATGATACGGTGCGCAATGCCCTCGGCGATGGCGGTCTTTCCCACGCCCGGCTCACCCACAAGAATTGGGTTGTTCTTGGTGCGTCGGCTCAGAATCTGGAGCACGCGGCGGATCTCGTCGTCACGGCCGATTACCGGGTCGAGCTTTCCCTTCAGCGCCTGTGCATTCAGGTTTACGGCGTATTTGGCGAGGCTCTGATATGTGTCCTCGGCGCTCTGTCCCGTTACCTTGCTGCCACCGCGGAGCTCGCTGATGGCCATTGCGAGGTCCTTCTCATTGAATCCGGAATCCTTCATCATGGCAGAAACGTCGTCGCCGGCGTTCAGCATGGCCTGATAGATGTGCTCGATGGTCACATATTCGTCGCCGTTTTTCTCGGCCATCGACTGTGCCTCCAGAAGCACCTTTGTGGTGGTGTTGCTCAGGTAGGGATCGCCGCCCTGAACTTTTGTGTATCGCGAGCAGATGGCCTCCAGTGCCTTCTGGAATGTCTGCATGTTGATGTTCATTTTTCGGAAAATGAAGTTGGCGATATTCTCGTCGGCCCTCATCACCGCTGTAAGCAGGTGTCCGGGCTCCACGGCCTGGCATCCCGCGCGCTGGCTTATGGAGAGTGCCTCCTGCACAGCTTTCTGGCTTTTGATGGTAAACTTGTCGAAATTCATAGTCTCTTAAAGTTTTATGTTTTTTGTTTTCAGCTAATGGGATTGCAAAGTGCTTGCCAAAGGGGAATATATGACAAAATGACAGTCCCAGAGAATATCTCGCCATCAGCTACTGACAAAAAATACACAATGCGCAAAAAATGAGGGTAAATAATGTCAGTAAATGGAAAAATTGTTACCTTTGCGCCGTTTTTGGATTATAAAATAGATGATGAAAAATTTTTGGATTGTTGCAATAGTATGCGCCATGGCATCGTGCGGCGGGCATGATACCACGCCATTAGCTGATACATACCAAGATACCACGCTATGGTATGGGGGCCTGAGCGATATAGACACCAGCCGGCCCGATGTTTTCTATGTACTGCCCACAAGCATCCGCGACTGGACCGACAGCCTGGGCATTGTGCACCACCATGCCAATGTGCGCGACCCCAAGCAGCGGAGGAGGATGGATGTGCAGTACAGGCTGGCGGAGGGGATTTTCGGACAGGACGCCAATTTTTTCGCGCCTTATTACAGGCAGGTCTCCATGGATACTTGGACTATGGAGAGCGACACGGTGGATGCGCGCTTTCAGCTGGCTATCAATGACATACGCGAGGCTTTCGGTTATTACATGAAGCATCTGAACCAGGGCAGGAGATTTTTTCTGGCGGGATTCAGCCAAGGCGGAATGTGCGTGGCTGGTCTGCTGAGGGAGATGAAGTCGGAGGCCAAGCGG
>JAZUEG010000405.1:0-3070 GCA_045640025.1 Bacteroidales bacterium | reverse complement strand
GCAAAAGTACCTTTTTTATTTATATATTCACAAACTTATTTCGTATTTTTTATATTATTTTTTATTTCAGCTGATACACAACAAATTAGCACGCCCATCAGCTTGTATATTTATGAATATTTTAACGATTATTTAAGAAATATACAGGTTTTATGCACAATATTGCATATTTATATACACATTGGGGGATTACATTTATCCTGCCATTAGCTGAAAAAAACTAACCGAAAAATCCAACCAAAGAGTTTGCACATCACGACGATTTTTCATAACTTTGAGGCGGTAATTATATTAGAAGTTGCGCCCGGCACATACAAGGGCTTATCAGGATGAAAAAAATACTAATATTCCTATCTCTGATTATCGCGGCGGCCATCACATCATGCTCCAACAAGGAGGAAGAGCTGAAGGCGATTGTAAAGAGCCTGAACAGCGACTGTCCGCAGGACTTTGGATCGGTAAAAATAAACGGGTTCAGATACGAGGGCCGCGAACACGAGGTGCTGATGACCATCACCGTAAGCCAGGAGCATACGATAAAGATGGAGAGCCTGGACCAGGTGAACGATATAATGAAAAGCAACCTTCTTGGAAGCCTGGCCGGAAACTACGGCAACAGAAGGCTGGCAAGAGCCATAGCCGACGCCGACGCAAAATTCTCCATACTGCTGAGACAGAATGGAAACGAATACAAGGTGACCCTGAGCAACAGCGAACTCCGCGACCTGGGCAACGGAAAAGTCAAGGCCATCTCGCCGCAGGAATACATCACAAACTGCATGCTAACCACCCGGGCGCAGTGCCCCAAGATGGTGGACGAGATTACCACGCTATCCAACATCGACTACAAGGACGATTTTGTGATATACTACTACGACATCGACGAGAGCGAGTTTGATGTAAACGACCTGGACGGGGACGAGACCAAGGAACTGATACTGGAATCGTTCCGCTACAGCGACAAGGTAACCAGGACGCTGATAGGCAAGTGCAAGGAGGCCCGCTGCGGAATGCAGTTCATATACCACGGCACCGCCACCGGACAGGAGCTGAAAGTAACCATCCAGACAGACGAATTGTAAAAAAAAGCATATATTTGCAACGAAAATATAAATCCCAAGCGATATGGCTAATACCAACAATAGAGGCGGCAGTACAACTCTATTCATCATAATAACGGCGCTGTTCTGTTTCTGGGGACTGGCCAACAACATGACCGGCGTGCTCCAGAAGGCCTTCGGGCAGATACTGGAGATAGGCAGCGTGCAGGCGGTGCTCATACAGTCGGCATTCTACGCGGCGTACATCTGTTTTGCGCTGCCGGCCACTTATTATATATTCCGCAACTCGTATAAGGGCACCACTCTGGTAGGCCTGCTGATGTATGCGGTGGGCGCCATGCTGTTTTTCCCGGCATCGAGCGTGGGCAGCGTATATTTCTACATATTAGCTATATACATAATGGCCGGCGGATGCACCGTACTGGAAACCGTAGCCAATCCGTACATCCTCTCGCTGGAGGACGACCCCGACAGGGCCATCAGGAAACTCAACCTTGCCCAGTCGTTCAATCCGCTCGGATCGCTGGCCGGCATAATGCTCGGCAATGTGATAGTGATAAACAACCTGAGCGCCGAGACATCCAATCCCGAGATAATGCAGGAGGAGCTCGACGCCATCACGATGCTCTATGCCGTAATCGGCGAGGTGCTCATGATTTTCATGGTGCTGCTGCTATTTGTATCGATGCCGGTATCCAGCAGGCTTAAGCAGAGCGGAAGCCAGACCCTCGGCGACCTGAAGGAGGGTCTCAGGAGGATATGGCAGCTGAAACAGTTCAGATACGGCACTCTGGCGATGTTTCTCTACGTAGGCGCGCAGAGCGGCGTGTGGGGCTACATTGTGCCGGCAGTGGAGAGCATAGATCCCGCCATCAGCTCCAGCACTATATATATAATAGCCATGGTGGCATTTGCGGTGTTCAGGTTCATATTCACATGGCTGATGGGCACATTCCACTGGAACAAGCTGCTGATATCGGCATCGGTGGCCGCGTCCGTGATGTGCCTGGCGGTGGTATTCGGCTCGGGAATATTGGCCATAGCGGCCATGGTGATGGCATCGGCCATGATGTCGATGATGTTCCCTACGATATTCGGATCGGCCGTAGAGAATACAGGCAACGATATGCAGGTGGCATCGTCGGTGCTGATAATGGCCATAAGCGGAGGCCTGGCCATTCCCCCGCTGCAGAGCCTGGTGGCAGGAGCCCAAGGCCCGCTGATGTCGTACATAATACCTGCGCTCTGTTTTATGGGCATAGCGGCGTATGGAGCATCGCTGATACTTACAGACAGGAAAAAATAACATTGAAAAAAATTATCATCAAAAAAATCGGGGAAAAGGATTTTTTTTTAACTTTGCAAGCAGAAATCAAAATTTAATTATTATATTTGCAAAGCAGAATGATGGGCATATCGGAAATGGAGCAAGCCGCCACAGGCAATTTCCTGAAAGGATACAACTGCTGTCAGGCTGTGCTGCTCGCATTCAGGGACTTGACAGGGCTGGACGATGACTCCATACTCAAGATAGGATCCGGAATGGGCGGAGGCATGGCAAGGATGCGCGAGGTTTGCGGATGCGTAACAGCGATGGGCGTATTAGCTGGCTATATAAGCCCGGCCGTAAATCCCGGCAACATGGAGGAGCGCACGGCCAACTACGCTCTCGTACAGCAGTTTGCGGCCAGGTTCCGCGAGAAAAACGGCTCCATAATCTGCCGCGAGCTGCTGAATTTGGGCGAGAAAAACGGTGGCACCGAGAGCCCGAGGCCATCCGACCGCACGGAGCAGTATTACAAGAAGCGGCCATGCGAAAGGCTATGCGGCGATGCCGCGAGGATAGTGGCCCAGTACATTGATGAGAATAATTTGATTACAAAAAAAGCATAAATCAAAACAATCAATTAAATATTTAATTATGATTTACACAAATGAAGTGCAGCACATGTGCTGCGTTGCCAAAGGCGCCAACCACGCCAATGCACCTATCCCTGAGGAGGGCAAGT
>JAZUEG010000404.1:0-2087 GCA_045640025.1 Bacteroidales bacterium | reverse complement strand
CGCTCATCGCCCATAACGCCTACTGACTTAACATCAGAGAGGAGGATGGCTCCTGCCTGCCAAATCTGGTCGTAGAGTGAAACCTCTATCTCGCCGTCCTTCATGTCGGCAGGTACACCGGCTGCGAGTACCTTGCGGGCCTCCTCGCCGGAGAGCTTGGTCTTCCACTCACGGAGACCTTTTATATATATGTCGTCGGCCTCCTGGAGTACGCGAACCTTCTCGGGAGTGATGTCGCCGAGGATTCTTACAGCCAGGCCAGGACCCGGGAACGGATGGCGTGTTATCAGGTGCTCGGGCATTCCCATAGAGCGGCCCACACGGCGAACCTCGTCCTTGAAGAGCCATTTGAGAGGCTCACAGAGCTTGAGGCCCATCTTCTCGGGGAGACCGCCCACGTTGTGGTGGCTCTTTATCACCTTTCCTGTAATGTTCAGCGATTCAATTCTGTCGGGGTAGATGGTGCCTTGTGCCAGCCACTTGGCGCCCTCTATCTTGCGGGCCTCGGCCTCGAAAACGTCTATGAAGCCCTTGCCTATGATTTTGCGTTTCTTTTCAGGCTCGGCCACTCCGGCCAGCTCGCTGTAGAATTTCTGTGATGCATCTACGCCTACCACGTTGAGGCCCAGGCACTCGTAATCGCGGAGCACGTCGGTAAACTCGTTTTTGCGGAGAAGTCCGTTGTTTACAAAAATACATGTCAGGTTCTTGCCGATGGCCTTGTTGAGGAGCACTGCGGCCACCGAGCTGTCTACTCCGCCCGATAGTCCGAGTATCACCTTGTCGTCACCCACCTGCTCGCGGAGCTCCTTTACAGTGGTCTCCACAAACATATCAGGGCTCCAGTCCTGACGTCCGCCGCAGATATCCACCACAAAGTTCTTCAGCAGCTGAGTGCCGTCTATCGAGTGGAATACCTCGGGATGGTACTGCACGCCCCAGATTTTCTCGTTGTCAGCCTGATATGCGGCGTATTTTACTGTGGATGTGGAAGCTATCACGCGGAAACCCTCGGGCAGCGCTGTTATGGTGTCGCCGTGGCTCATCCATACCTGGCTGTTTGGGGCAAAGTCCTTGAGGAGTACGTTGCCCTGCTCCATATACTCGAGGTTGGCGCGGCCGTATTCGCGTGTGCCCTCCGATTCCACCTTGCCTCCAAATGTGTGCGCCATCAGCTGGGCGCCATAGCAGATGCCAAGGATAGGGTATTTGCCACGTATCTCAGAGAAATCGATGTGGAAAGCATCGTCGGCATATACGCTGAGGGGAGATCCCGAGAGGATTACACCTATTATATTAGGATCGTCCTTTGGGAACTTGTTGTAAGGCATGATCTCGCAGAATGTGTTGAGCTCTCTGACACGGCGGCCGATGAGCTGGGTGGTCTGCGATCCAAAATCCAGAATTATAATTTTCTGCTGCATTTGTAGTAAAGTTTTTTTTGTAATTTTATTTGGGGTCAAAGTTAATGAAAAAAAATTGAAATCAGGGATTAAAAATAAGAAAAATTATTTTGCCATGTCAAATATTGTGCGTACCTTTGCATTAAGTAAATAACACAAAGTTAAGGATTTTAACAAATTTTATGATAATTTATTTGGAAAATAAGAAAAATTTGTTAGCAAGCAAGCAAGCAAGCAAGCAAGCAAGCAAGCATTAATAATGCTTACTTAGTTTCCTATTGTCGTAATGTTTGTATATGCCGGAGGGCGCAGATTCTTGATTACTAATTAGTTAGTAGTCGAGGGTCTGCGCTTTCTGCGTTTGTGTTGGTCAGACTTGCGAGAGCCTTCTGGTAGCCTTACCGACGGCTGTCCGCGTTGCGGTTTTTTGATGGATTATATCAGATGCCTGACGTATTAGCTGATAACCATATACTTAGTGAGAGCGGTAATCTCACGCCCCCTGTTAAGGAGACTTTACTCCATTGCAGGCAGACGTTTTTCTATATCAAAAAGCCAGCGGATATTCCACACTGGTATGCTATCAGGGCCACTCAAAAACGCGCTCAGAAGGTCTATGACAAACTGATGGCCCTGAATGATGACTCGCTGAATCTGTATCTCCCGATGCTGAAGCAGGTGGTG
>JAZUEG010000403.1:0-4854 GCA_045640025.1 Bacteroidales bacterium | reverse complement strand
TACCGAAGAAGGCATCGAGCTCCTCAAGCGCATGATTGCCACACCTTCCACATCGCGCAACGAGGACAAGACAGCCGAGCTTCTCGTCAACTACCTGAAGGACCACGGCGTTGAGAATGTAAACCGTCATCTCAACAATGTATGGGCCCTCAGCAAGAATTTCGACAAGAACAAGCCTACAATCCTCTTCAACTCGCATCACGATACAGTGTTGCCTGCCAAGACCTACACACGCGATCCTTTCAGCCCTGATGTCGAGAATGGTATTCTCTACGGTTTGGGCTCCAACGACGCAGGCGGTCCTGCAATCAACTTGCTGACCACATTCCTCTATTTCTACAATAGAGAGAATCTGCCATACAACCTTATCGTATCCATAACAGCCGAGGAGGAGAACTCAGGCGACAATGGCGTTCAGAGCATTCTCCCAATGCTTCCCGAGATAGAGTTTGCCGTAGTTGGCGAGCCTACCTGCATGGAAATGTCGGTGGCTGAGAAAGGTATTTTGGTTCTTGACTGCACCGCCCACGGAGTAACAGGCCACGCTGCCCGCAACACCGGTATAAACGCCATCTACAAGGCAATGGAAGACATCAACTGGTTCAAGAACTACAAGTTCGAGAAGGTTTCGCCATGGCTCGGCGAGGTGAAGGCCACCGTAACAGGTGTTAACGCCGGAACTCTCCACAACGTGGTTCCTGCCGAGTGCACTTTCATGGTTGACGTCCGCATCACCGAGAAATACACACATCAGGAGGCTCTCGACGTAATAAAGGCCAACATTCCAAACAAGGATACCGAGGTGAAGCCAAGAAGCTTCAAGCTGAAGTCGTCGCACATCGACGTAAACCACCCATTCGTGAAGGTTGCCGAGAAACAGGGCATCAAGCTCTTCGGCTCGCCCACCACATCCGACCGCGCGGTAATGCCATACCGCAGCGTTAAAATGGGCCCCGGCGACAGCAACCGCTCCCACACCGCCGACGAATACATCAAGCTCTCAGAAATCACAGAGGGCGTAGAAAAGACGGTGGAACTGTTTGAGGAGTTCTTCTTTGGGGAATAGGTTGATGATAATTTTCCGCAGGTTCTGCAATGCAAGCATTGCTTCACCAACGGCTATTTATATGACGCCTCTTCGAGGCTATACGTTGCAACACATATCATAGCCTCGGAGAGGCGTCTCATGAATAGCCGTAGGTGAGACCCGGCACGGGTTGAACCTGCGGATATTAAGGAGTCGGCCCGAAATAATTTTTCAAAAAATAAATATTTTTCCTATCTTTGCAACGCTTAAATGCCTCAAGCATAGCCGAAGGCGACGCGATAACTTCAAGTTTAGCCGGGGGACAAGGTGTAATGCCTCGTTTGGGTTAGGAGGATTACGGTCCTCCTTTTTTTTATTCCAAGACCTCCCAATAGCCGCTTCTTGGGGAGCCTATGCGTTGTATCAATCCTTCTGCAACCATTTGGTTTATTTTGTTTTGGGTGTTTCGTCTATTAATACCCAATGCTGAAGCCATTTCTGAAAGAGTAACCTTAGGGTTATTTTTTATCAGTGATATAATGATGTCTTTTGGTGTCGCAATTGGTGTCGCAATTGGTGTCGCAACATCATCAATGGCTTGCTTCAGACATCTTAGCATGAATGCGACGAAAATTGTGGAATTCCCTTGGGAATCGCTTTCTGCAATAGCATCATAATATTCTTTTTGATGAGATTTTACGATTGTCTCAACAGGAAGCCAGGCGAAAATTGGTTTCCATTTGGATAACAACGCAGTCTGCCAAAACCTTCCCATTCTGCCGTTGCCGTCTGCAAATGGATGTATGAATTCAAACTCATAATGGAAAACACATGAACTGATAAGTGGGTGTGTTTTGGTGGATTTTATCCAATCGAAAAGATCTTTCATTAAAAACGGAACACGCTCTGCAGGAGGCGCCAGGTGAACGCATCCTTTCTCGCCGAATACACCTACTCCCGAAACCCGATATTTGCCATTTGTGTTTATGAGGTCACGCATCATAAATTTGTGAGTTTTCAGCAAATCTTTTTCGCTAAGAGGATTTATTGTCAGCAATAAATCGTATGCATTCATAGCACCTTGTACTTCCAGAATTTCGTTAGGAGGACCAAGAACCCTTTTGCCTTCCATTATGGCTGTTACTTGATCAATTGTCAACGAATTGTTTTCTATAGCCAATGACGATTGTATAGTTCTGATTCTGTTTTGTTTGCGCAACATAGGATGAGGCAGGTCGTCAGCCATAAGAGCCGATATCCCACCTATAGATTCCGAAATCTCTGCCACAAGTGTAAGAATCTCGTCAGTAATATTGAATGGAGGTGTGTACATAGTGCAAAGATAGTAAATTTTTAATTATTCAAAAACTTTTCCTATCTTTGCGATGCTTAAATGCTTCAAGCATAGCCGAAGGCGACGCGATAACTTCATTTTTTCTTTATTTTCATATCCTTCCAATACTCCGCTTCCAAATATTTTTTGTAATATGTACTTGAAACAGATATTGTAAGCTGCGAGTTTGTGTTACGGAAGCATTTTTTTGACTTCAGCTTAGGAGGCTCGCATTTTAGGTAAACCTCAGTAAGAGACGAACAATTAGCAAACGCATCTTCTCCGATTGTCTTCAAATCACAATTAACAGTTACCTTTTGCAAAGATTTCATATCTTTGAAAGCTGATGATTGTAGATATCCAATATTATTTAGTGTTAGGGTCTTGATATTATGATTACTGTAAAGACCACAGGCAAAGGCATTTTCCGGAATTTTAGTCCCGGAACTATATCCGCAAATTGTGAGATAAAGATAGAAGTCTTTATTATCATATATTATTTCACGGATTTCTTTGAAATCATCCATTCGGACTTCTCGAAGTTTTAAGTAATGCACTCCCGGGTCGTTAGACAACCGCGCTTTCTGAAAAAACAGTTCAAGCTTGTCAGGCGTTACGCCATCTATTTGGTAAAAAGCAAGTTTCAGATTCTGGTTTGGAATCAAGCTGTCGCCGGGATACAACAACTTGCTTCGGCCGTTAACGTAGCCTTTCCAAGCAAGTTCGCCTCCGATAATGTCGTATCCGCAACTATCTATCGCAATCTTCTCATCGCGAAGAAATTTAACCTCCTTCACCAACTTGCCATTGTCATAGTAGCCTAAGGTGAAGTGTCCATCCACCATAACTGTATCGTAATGACTTGTGGTGTCGGCCTCCCAATAATAACCCTTTTCGTGAACATAGTTGCCGGGCAAAATATAGCCGACATCTTCCCATTCGCAGGATACCATGAATAATAACAAAGGCAAAATATAAATCAGTCTTTTCATAGTTTTTTGAGGTTTGTGTATTGATTATACAAAAAAGGCTACCCGAATAGGCAGCCACCGTGTTGCATGCCGAAGCAGCAACACCCGTCAATCAAATGACATGCAAATTTAAAAACATATTTCTTTTCGGCAAAATAATTTTTAAGTTGCAAAAATAGAAACATTTTCCAATTCGCAATTTTCTTTATTAAATATTTTCCTTATCTTTGCCCAAAATAAAATCTTAGAATTATGGGCGTGAAATATGATTTGGGAAATTTTGTGTTTGACTTCGAACACGACGGCAAGGATGATATCATAAGCCTCACTGGTAATGGTTACAAGGTGAGCGCTTTTGGTAAATGTTTTTACTATGGATATGAGTTTTCCGACGAAGTGGAAGGCAAGATACGTACAGAATTTATCAAATATGCCAAATTCCCAAAATCAATTCAGGAAAATCCAAATCTCACCACCTTTATCCAGAGGGCGATCGATAATCTCCATAAGAAAATCAATCTCTATGATTATGACCTTGTAGTAATGCCGCAATCTTCAAGCAAGGTAAATCAGTATATGCTAAGGTATATTTACAGGTTTGCCCAGCCAAGATTGCAATATATGGAACTTGTGAAGGCTTTGCCTGAAAAAATTGATTTTGACACACAAGCATATATTACCCAGTATCTTGACGACGTTTTGGAAGATGGCCGTCCAAGGTACACTCCCAAGCAGAAGGAGGAGGTATTGCAAAGTATCAGCAAAATGATGGATTTAATCCATCAGAAAGAATATTTTACAATCGCCAAGGACGTAAAGAAGAGCAAATTCCGTCCCTATATGATGAACTTCCTGAAGTTCAAAACCCAAGAAGATGAGGATTTGCTGAAAACCATCAGAAAGCAAAATGTTCTTATCGTTGATGATATCACCACAAGCGGCTCTACCCTAAACGAGATCCTGCGAGCATTAAGAATTCTCAACGAGGACAATCAGATAACGATTTTCTCTCTGATTGGAAGAAAAGATTTGATGGTGGAAAGTATGTAGTAACTCCTCACAGTTTCTCTATCTCATCTTTAGCAAGCCCGGAATATTTGATAATCAAATCAATAGGCATAGAATCAGCCTTCACGTTCCACTATCTCCAAGGCCTCGGCGATTTCAGAGTTGGCCAATAGTTCAGGAGCAATCACAAGATTCTTGTGCTCTCCGAATACCTTCTTGAAAGTAAGGTCTGCCTTAGGATTCAAATACTTTGACATAGCCGCTATATTTATGGTTTTTACGCTTAAGTTCTAATTGAAAGTGCAATTAGTTGATGAAAAAATAATCGAGGCAACATTACTGTCACCTCGATAAAATTAACTAATTTTGCATTACTATGTACAAACAGTTAACTTCGGAGCAAAGATACACAATTGAAAGATTACTTCAAAATGGTGTACCTCAAAAAAAGATAGCAGAAATTATATCTACCTCACCCTCAACCGTTTGCCATGAGATAAAAAGGAATTCAGGCA
>JAZUEG010000402.1:0-1887 GCA_045640025.1 Bacteroidales bacterium | reverse complement strand
GACATGGCTACGATCCGACTTGGCTTTTGCCATCTATGGAATTTCCATGATGGCAAAAGCCGCGTTATTTTGTTTGGGGTATATCTTGATTATGATTCGAGATGCTATTTAACAGGATTCTTCACCCAGCCGCCGAAGTCTTGCACGCAGTTGTGCTGATAGTTGTCGTGAGGGCGGATGGCTACGCCTATTGCGAGATATTTCGACTTGAGGATGTTTTTGCGGTGAGTGTAGTTGGATACGCCCTCGTCTATCAGGAGCGATGCCACAATGTCCATGGCCTTCTCGTGGCCGTAGTCGCAGTTCTCGCCGCCAAAAGTGCTTCCGTAGAATTTCAGCAGACGGCTCTCCACATCCTGGCCCTCGCTCGATGTGTGGCCTATCATGCCGTTTTCGCCCATATCCTCGGCGTGGCTTACCGCCTGTTTCAAAAGTCCTTCATCCACATTGAGCATCTGCAGACCCTTGGCCTCGGCCAGCTCGGTCTTCAGTGATGTAACACTGCTTGTAGTTTTCCCCTTTACGTACTTCTGCATGTAAGTATTCCAGAATTTTACTCCGTCAAGGCGGGCAAGGTTGCAGAGATATACCACCTCCTTCTCGGTTTCTGTCATTGTAGTCACCTTGGCTGCCGTATTCGCCTTCTTTACTTCTTCGGCTGTCCACTGTGGGAAGTTCTTGTCCTGTGCCAATGCTTGCAGTGACACGGTAAGAAGCATTAAAGTTAAAAGCTTTCTGATCATTTTTTAATATTTAAGTAGTTTATATTCATTTTGTTTGTTGCGAAATTCATGCCATTGCGTTTGCTTTTGCCTGTTGTTGAGTATCAACCCAGCTTTATTTTTTGTAGGGTTTGCACTAATTTCCAATTACAAAAATACAAAATATTCTTTATGAACAAATTTTTTTTGCACAAAAAGCAGCTTTGCCCGGCTCATTTTTGTTCTTCGAGCCTGATAAGCCACTTTTTTTTGAATATTCCAAAAAACTTTTATACCTTTGAATTTGGAAAAAATAATCACATTAAAATGGAAAATAGTACAAAAATCACCTATCCTGGAAGCGAGAAAATCTACATGCAGGGTTCTCTCTTTCCTGATATCAAGGTGGGAATGAGAAAGATAACTCTCACACCTACAGTTACATTGGCAGCTAATGGCGAAAAAATAGTGACTCCCAACGATCCGGTAGTGGTATACGATACATCGGGCCCATTTGGCGACGCCAAGATTTCCGTAGACCTCAAGAAGGGACTGCCAAGAATGCGCGAGTCATGGATTCTGCAGCGCGGCGGCGTGGAGCGTCTCCCGGAGATTTCGTCAGAATACGGCAAGATGCGCCTGGCCGATAGGAGCCTCGACTCACTCCGTTTCGATCACATCCAGCTTCCTCTCCGCGCCAAATCCGGCGAGCACGTGTCGCAGATGTATTATGCCAAGCAGGGCATCATCACTCCCGAGATGGAGTATGTAGCAATACGTGAAAACATGAACTGCAAGGAACTGGGTATCAGTACCAACATCACTCCGGAGTTTGTGCGTCAGGAGATAGCGGCGGGCCGTGCCATTATTCCAGCTAATATCAACCATCCCGAGGCCGAGCCTATGATCATCGGCACCAACTTCCTTGTAAAGATAAACACCAACATCGGCAACTCGGCCACCACATCATCCATCGACGAGGAGGTGGAAAAAGCTATCTGGAGCTGCAAGTGGGGCGGCGATACATTGATGGACCTCTCTACCGGCGCCAATATCCACGAGACCCGCGAGTGGATTATCCGCAACTGCCCCGTTCCGGTGGGCACAGTGCCTATCTATCAGGCTCTTGAGAAAGCCAACGGCTCTGTGGAAGACCGCACCTGGGAGATCTACCGCGACACACTCA
>JAZUEG010000401.1:0-9635 GCA_045640025.1 Bacteroidales bacterium | reverse complement strand
AACGACATGGCTACGATCCGACTTCGACGGCTGGATGAAAAACCCGAAATCGGCAATGATAAGTTGCAACGACGGTTTCAGGCCCGTATCGTTTCTACTAGAAGTAGTGGAATAGAATAAATGCAAATTTTTTACCGGATTTTTTCATATTTTTTCTTATCAGCTGATATAAAAAAGAATAATTTTCTGCTGAAACAAATAAAAATTTTCTAAATTTGCAAAATCAAACATTCAATAAAATAATTAAAAAATGAGCGATTACAAAATCAACACCAAGTGTGTGCAGGCAGGCTACACACCAGGCAACGGCGAACCACGCCAAATTCCTATCGTACAATCCACTACATTCAAGTACAACACCTCCGAGGACATGGGCAAGCTCTTCGACCTCGAGGCATCAGGATACTTCTATACAAGACTTCAGAACCCAACCAACGACTACGTGGCAGCCAAAATCGCCGCTCTCGAGGGCGGTACAGCGGCAATGCTCACCTCGTCGGGTCAGGCTGCTAACTTCTTCGCACTTTTCAATATATGCGAGTGCGGAAGCCACATTGTAGCATCGTCTTCAATATACGGCGGTACATTCAACCTGATTTCCGTAACAATGGCCAAGATGGGCATCGAGACCACTTTCGTAAGCCCGACCGCCAGCGAGGAGGAATTGAACGCCGCCTTCAAGGAGAACACACGCGCTGTATTCGGCGAGACCATCGCCAACCCCGCGCTCACAGTTCTCGATATCGAGAAATTCGCCAAGGTGGCCCACGCCCACGGAGTGCCTCTCATCGTGGACAACACTTTCCCAACTCCCGTAAACTGCCGTCCTATAGAGTGGGGAGCTGATATCGTAACTCATTCTACCACAAAGTATATGGATGGCCACGGAGCCGCAGTTGGCGGTGCCATTGTAGATTCAGGCAAGTTCGACTGGATGGCCCATGCCGACAAGTTCCCAGGTCTCTGCACACCGGACGACAGCTACCACGGCATCACATACGCCACCAAGTTTGGCAAGGAAGGCGCCTTCATCACCAAGGCAACCTCTCAGCTGATGCGCGATTTCGGCAGCATCCAGAGCCCACAGAACGCCTTTATCCTCAACCTCGGCCTCGAGAGCCTTCACGTAAGAATGCCTCGCCACGTGGAGAATGGTCAAGCAGTGGCAGAGTTCCTCGCCTCTCATCCCAAGATTGAGAAAGTCAACTACTCGGGCCTCAAGGGCGATCCATATTACGAGGTTGCACAGAAGTATCTTCCCAACGGCGGATGCGGCGTAGTTTCGTTTGTTATCAAGGGTGGCCGTCAGGGCGCAGAGGCTTTCATGAAGAAACTCAAGCTCGCCGCCATCGAGACACACGTAGCTGATGCCCGCACATGCTGCCTGAACCCTGCCACCTCTACACACCGTCAGATGAGCGAGGAGCAGCTGAATGCGGCCGGAATCCCAGCCGGACTCGTAAGAATGAGCTGCGGTCTCGAGGACAAGGCTGACCTAATCGCCGATATCAAGCAGGCATTGGAAGACTAATAAAATCGAACCCACATCAAATAATTTTCGCACTGATGATACTAATTAATAAAGTGTCGTCGGTGCGAAATTTTTTTTCCAAAAAATGTAAATTATGTGCACACTTTTTGATATATTTGTATCTTGAAAACTAATATATTGAAAATTATGTCGCAGAATAAAACAAAGAAACTGAGCCTTCTTGGTCGTATCAACCTTACACTTATTATTATAGGATTCAGCACTATAATGATTGTGAACGGGTTTCTCGATTATAAGCTCAGCGATTACATCAGCAACAATATAGAACAGAATGTCGGTACCGAGCTCAATGCCATAGTTACCATCACCGACCAGCACTCCGAGCAGGAAAATCAGGCCAACATTATGATTATCAAATCTCTTGAGGCCTATTTCCACGACAAGGGTGGCATCAAGGTTTTGGATTCCATGTACCATTTCGGCGATGTGGCGGTAAAGGCTTGGAAAATCGACGGCAATATTCTACAGGGCCGAAACAGCCTTGCCGAGCATTATGCCTCCACATCCAAGGACCGACATTTCAGCATTCTGCAGAAGTGTGGCGACGGCAACTATGTGAGAATCGCGACCTCCATCAAGGACGCCAACGGCAAACCGGCCGACGGCACCATTATGAACCGAAGCACAAACTCCGAGGTTCTTGATAAGGTGGAAAAGGGCGAGACTTTCTACAATAGGACAATGATTCTTGGAGTGGCATATATCGCCACATATCAGCCACTTATGATTGATGGCAAGATGGAGGGAGTCGTATTTACAGGTATCGAGCAGACCAAGCTTCAGTCGGTGAACAAGAGTTTTGGCGCGCAGCAGATTCTCGAAAGCGGATTCTCTCTCTGGCTCGACAACGACAACCACGCCATCGTAAAACCCAACGACGACTGGAAATCGCTCCCCGACGACGCCTGGAATCAGATAAAGGACTACCGCACAAGCGAGAACATAAAAATCAGTTTCAGCAAAAACAAGGTTGATTACGAGATGATACTCACCTACGACAATCAGCTCGAAAAATATGTGTCGTTTGTATATCCCAAGAAAGACAAATACAAGGATCTGGGCAAGATTCTCTGGCCACTGGCTTTCGTAATCAGCGGAATCATCATAATAATCCTGATTGTAATCAACAGAATTACAAAGAGAATCATCGTACAGGTGGGCGGCGAGCCCGAGAATGTCAATGAAATAGTAAACAAGATAGCAAAGGGAGATTTCCGCATAGAAACCAACAGAAACGCAAGCGGAATCCTGAAATCGAGCATGGATCTCTGCAGCGACCTCCGCGACATTCTCCAAAACATCATCAGCGGCTCCAACACCATCACCGACCAGAGCAAGGAGATGAACAACACCACACAGGCTCTGTCGCAGAACGCCAACGAGCAGGCCGCCGCCGCCGACCAGATTGTCCAGTCTGTCAACTACATACAGCAGGAAATCAGCAACAACACCGACATCTCACGCAAATCGAGCGAGATAGCCGAGAAGATAATGGGCGATATCAAGAACATACAGTATGCACAGGCCGAGAGCTTGAAATCTGTACGCGACATCACTGACAAGATTCAGATAATAAACGACATAGCATTCCAGACCAACATCCTGGCGCTCAATGCCGCGGTAGAGGCTGCAAGAGCCGGCGATCACGGCAAGGGCTTTGCCGTAGTGGCAAGCGAGATACGCAAACTGGCTGAAAAATGCAAAGTATCGGCCAACGACATCATAGAAGGCGCATCACGCTGTGTATCAGTTACCGAGGAATCGTCCAGAATGCTCAACAACATCATGCCTGAGGTAGATGAGAGCAACAATATATCGTCGGCCATCGAGCAATCGAGCATGAGCCAGATGGACACCATAATGCAGATAGAGCAGGCCATCAAACAGCTGAACGGCTCCATTCAGGACAACGCCGCCGCCAGCGAGGAGCTTGCTTCTAACGCCGAGGAACTCAGCAACCAGGCCGATATGTTCCGCGAGTCTACATCGGTATTCAAATTCTAACACAGAGTAGAGCTAGATAATAATTTCGCCATTAGCTGCAATACCCTATATAATACTATATATAGGATATGCAGCTTTTTTTGTATGTTAAGTAATTATTTTGCTATTATTAACTAACGGCAGCCAATTTAATTAATATTTAGTTAATCTTAACAAATTTTAGCTAACAAAAGAGTTTTAAACTTTGTACAATTTTATATCGCAAATGAAACATTTTCTCATTTGATACATGTAACAAATGAGATACACGTTTCAGCTAAAGTGCTAATAATCAGACGTAACATACATTACATTTGTTACATAAAAGGGTAAGGGCAAAATCTGATAATCTTTGTTTCAAAATTGTATAATTGCAATTAACAAAAAATTGAAACTTTGCGTACTGTTTTACAAATTTCACTAACTAATAATTTAATGTATGAAAACTAGTCTGAGATTAATGAGGGCATTGATACTTTTGCCCTTGCTCTTAATCTCGCTGTCAGGTTTCTCACAGAAGATAACCGCCAGCGGCGAGGTTAAATCAGAAACAGGTGAACCTATCTTGGGTCTCACCGTTGTGGAACAAGGTACTACCAACGGTACAGTTACCGATTTGGACGGTAAGTTCATTTTGGACGTGCCAGCAGGTTCCAAGCTGCAGTTCTCTTTTATAGGCTATGAGAGCCAGGTACTCGAGGCTGCCGCAAACATGAAGGTAACCATGATTGAGGACACAAAGGCTATCGATGAGGTAGTAGTCGTAGGTTATGGTGTACAGCGCAAAGAGGCTGTTACAGGTTCTGTAGCCTCAATGAAGGGCGACGATATGCGTGCCGTTCAGGGTTCCAACATTACCCAGAGCCTCCAGGGCCGTATCGCCGGTGTTGAGATGAGCCAGGTATCATCTAAGCCAGGTGAGACCATGCAGATCCGCATCCGTGGTACACGCTCACTGAACGCCAGCAACGATCCTCTCATCGTATTGGACGGTATTCCATTCGCCGGTTCGCTCTCCGACATCAACCCATCAGACATCAAGACTCTTGATATCTTGAAGGATGCTTCTGCAACCGCTATCTACGGTTCACGTGGTGCCAACGGTGTTATCATCATCACCACCAACCGCGGTACCGAGGGCCAGAAGGCTAAGATCTCTTACAATGGTTATGTAGGCGTAAAGACTCTCTTCTCTAAGTTCCCAATGATGGACGGCAAGCAGTTCGTTCAGCTCCGCAAGGACAGAGGCCAGTTCACCAACGGTCTCGATGAGGACGACGCCAACTACACTGACTGGCAGGATGAGTACTTCAAGAAGGGTATCATCACATCTCACGATGTATCTATGACCGGCGGTACAGCCAAGGGTAACTACAGCTTCGGTATGGGTTACTACAAGGAGGAGTCGGTATCTCCTAACGAGGACTTCTCTCGTTTCTCTCTCAGAGGTTCGGTTGATCAGAAGATCGGCGACTACTTCAAGGTTGGTTTCTCTACCAACAGCAACTTCTCTATCACCAACAACTGCAACAGAATCTTCGACATTCTCTCAGCTTCTCCAATCCTGAAGTACGACGAGAACGATCCTTACAAGATCTACAACATCGGTTCTTCTACCGGTTTGATCATGGTTCCTACCAAGGATTACGTAGACGGTCTCGGCGACAAGTATGCTGATACCAGAAATACTTACGGTACATACAATACAGCTTACTTTGAGGCAGAGCTCCCATGGGTATCAGGTCTCAAGTACAGAGTAAACGTAGGTCTCAACTTCCGTCAGCAGAACTCTGGCAACTACAAGGGTATCGGCGTATGGAGCACTAATGTGAATGACCCAAGCAACGCTGGCCGTACATTCGCCAACACTCAGAACTGGGCTGTTGAGAACCTCATCACTTACGACAAGATTATCGCCGAGAAGCACTCTATCAACTTCGTTGCAATGTACTCAGCAGAGAACAACCTCTACAGCTCATTCAACGTAGGCGTACGCGACATTCAGTCTGACCACTTCCAGTACTGGAACCTCGGCCGTGCTGATGGCGCCATCACAATCAACCCATCATACCAGGGTTACTCTAAGACCGGTCTCGTATCATACATGGCACGTGCTATGTACTCATACGACAGCAAGTACATGATTTCTGCTACCATCCGTTCAGATGCTTCTTCACGCCTTGCAGAGGGTCACAAGTGGCACACTTACCCAGCCGTTTCTCTCGGTTGGAATGTTAAGAACGAGTCATTCATGGAGAGCGTAGACTGGATGGATCAGTTGAAGGTTCGTCTCGGCTACGGTCAGACATCTAACCAGTCAGTAGATCCTTACAAGACACTCGGTCTTCTCGCTACACAGCCATACAACTTCGGCGACAAGATGACTACCGGTTACTACGTATCAGAGCTTCCTAACACAGAGCTCGGCTGGGAGTACTCTTCTACCATCAACGTAGGTCTCGATATGGCATTCTTCAGAAACAGACTCAACGTAACAGCTGAGTACTACGCAATGACCACAAAGGACGTACTTCTCTCAGTAGGTCTTCCTTCAACAGCTGGTGTAGGCTCTTACATGGCTAACATCGGTGAGACTCAGAACAAGGGCTTCGAGCTCAATATCGACGGTACAATCCTCAACAAGAACGGTTGGAACTGGACAGCTGGTGTAAATATGTACATCAACCGCAACAAGCTTACCAAACTCGCTTCTGGTCAGGAGGAGGATAGAGGCAACTCTTGGTTCGTAGGCAAGCCTATCGACTGTATCTATGACTTCGAGTACGACGGAATCTGGCAGGAAGGCGAGGAAGAGCTCATGGGCATCCTCGAGCCAGGTGCTACCCCAGGTACTGTTAAGGTTAAATACCACGGCGACTACGAGAACGGCAAGCCAGTACGCGCTATCAACGACGACGACAAGACTCCACAGTCTATGGAGGCTAAGCTCCAGGGCGGTTTCAACACCACAGTTACCTGGAAGAACATCGACCTCTCTATCGTAGGCGCTTTCAAGTGCGGCGGTACATTGATCTCTACACTCTACGGTTCAGGCTCATACCTCAACCTCCTCACCACCAAGAACAACAACGTAGATGTTGACTACTGGACACCAACCAACACTGGTGCACGTTACCCAGCTCCTACATCACTCGACGGTGGCGACAACAGAAAGTACATGAGCACACTCGGCTACTTCAACGCCTCATACCTCAAGCTCCGTACCATCACACTCGGTTACAGCTTCGACGGCCTCAAGGCTCTCAAGAACGCCGGTATCTCTAAGTGCAGAATTTACTGCTCTATCAACAATCCTCTCGTACTCTGCTCTCCTTACAAGAAGGAGTCAGGTATGGATCCAGAGACCAACTCATACGGTGACCAGAACCAGGCTGTTGCTTCATACGCAAAGCGTCTCCTCACCATCGGTACCAACACACCTGCTACAAGAACATTCATGTTCGGTGTTAACTTCACATTCTAAATTATCAGTTGAAATTGTAAAGTATAAAGTTTAAAGCTTAAAGTACAAAGCTTAAAGTTCTTTAAGTGTATAGCTAATACAGAAAGTATACAAGCTTTCAGCTTAATTTAAGCTTTAAACTATTTACTTTCCAACTATAAAACTAACCGAAAAAAACAGAACAAAATGAACAATAGATTCAAATATATCACAATGGCAGCCGTGCTCGCAGGTATGAGCTTCACAAGCTGTCAGGATGTTCTCGACGAGGAGCCACGCAGCATCTTCGAGCCTGGTTTCTTCGAGACAGACGCTGGTATCGAGGGCGGTCTTACCGGTCTCTACCAGAACCTCCGTTACCTCTGGGGAAACATGTACTACTACCAGTCGCAGGAGACCGGTACCGACGAGTACACCTGGGCACAGTCAGCTGATGGCAACTGGAAAGACGCCGACCTCTCTGGCATTGGCAACCTTACTCCATCATCATGCCGTGCAGATGCTCTCTGGGGCAACGCCTTCAGAAACATCAACTCAGCAAGCTCACTCATCGTAAACGGTGAGAAGGGCGGTCTCGACAAGTCACTCCTCGGCGAGGCACGTTTCTTCAGAGCTTTCTACTACTTCGATCTCGTACGTACATTCGGCGGTGTTCCACTCGACCTCGGTTCAGGCGAGCTGATGCCAAATACTACACCTTCACGTATCAGCAAGCGTAACACAGTTCCTGAGGTATACAAGGCAATCTTCGCCGACCTCGAGAAGGCAGTAGCCGACCTCAACGACGCTCCAAGATTCTTCGGTACAGTATCCAAGAACACAGCACGTCTCGTACTCGCCAAGGCTTACCTCACATTCGCATGGTGGCTCGAGAATCCTAACAACGTGGCTACTTACCCAGCAGCCGACAGAAAGGACCTCAACGGCAAGTCAGCAGCTCAGTACTACCAGATGGCTTACGATATGGCTTTGGCCGCTATCAACGAGCCAGGTTCATACAAGCTCATGGATACATACCGCGACGCATTCCTCGCCGAGAAGGATTACCAGAACACAGAGGTAATGCTCGTAGCAGACCACACCGAGAGCGACGGTTTCTACAACGGTGGCGACCTCGGCTACGCTGGCGGCAACGGCACAGAGTCTGTTACCGTATGGGCTACCACATGGAACTACTGCAACATCCGTGCATTCTACGACAATAATGGCGAGGCAGTACAGTTCGACCCACTCGGACGTGAGGCAGCACAGGCATACGGCCGTCCCTGGACCCGTATGTGTCCTACACACGAGGCTCTCGCAATGTTCAACGATCGCGACCTCGACTCACGTTTCGACGGTTCATTCGTAAGCGCATACCGCGGCAACTGGCAGCGCAACGGCAAGAGCAACGAGACCGCATACATCGACAAGACCGAGAAGCTCCCAATCGAGAAGGACGGCATCGTTCTCCTCTTCACCGACGAGCAGGTAGGTGGCGTTGAGTACCCAACCGGCGGCTTCGGCGACAGCAACATGGGCGCTGGCCACAAGGCAGGTACTTCATACTGGATCATCGAGCCTGATATGGTAAGCCGTTACGCTCACCCAGCTCTCTGGAAGTATGGTACATACCGTACCGACAACAACGGCGGCATGGGTTCACCAAACGGCGCACTCACACGTCCTATTCCAATCTTGAGATACTCAGAGTTCTACCTCATCGCAGCTGAGGCCGCAGTAAAGGGCGCTACCGGTGCCAAGTCGGCAGCTGACCTCGTAAACGTAGTTCGCGAGCGTGCAGGTAAGAAGAACTGGGACAAGATGACTAACGCCGCTGTAAGCGAGGACAATTCAGCAGCACTCGTTGCCAAGACTCCAGCTAATATCGACATCAAGTACATCCTCGACGAGCGTGCACGTGAGTTCTTCGGTGAGGGTATGCGTTGGTACGACCTCGCCCGTACCCAGACATGGGAGGAGCGCGCTGGCCAGTACACCATCGTTGATATCAAGGACGGTGCTTACAACGACAAGCAGACCATCAAGCGTACTATCGAGAAGTTCCACTACCTCCGTCCAATCCCACAGGGTCAGCTCGACGCCATGGAGATGACAGACGACGAGAAGAAGGCCTTCCAGAACCCTGGCTACTAGGATTCCTGAAAATCAGATCCTGAAAAGGAACTGATACATATATAAAAAATCCCCACTGGAAAACATTTCCGGTGGGGATTTTTTTTATTCTTAATTACACGCACGTCCGTGCGTCTCTACGTGCGTTACTCTTTACTCTTCCCCTGCACATATTCCTTGGGCGATACGCCAAAATATTCCTTGAACTTGCTGGAGAAATAGCTGTGGCTGCTGAATCCGAGACGGAACGCCACCTCGCCCACATTAAGTTTGCTGTCCACAAGAAGGCTGGCGGCATATTTCATCCTGATATCGAGAATCAGCTGATTGGGCGACACATCGAGAATCTGTTTCAGCTTGCGGTTCAGGTGCACACGGCTGATGCCCACCTCCCGGCTAAGGTCCTCCACGCCGAAACCCTCCTCGGCGATGTGATTCTGAATAATGGTCTTTAGCCGCTCGATAAAATGAGAATCCAGGTCCGCCTGCTCCTTGAGATTGCGCACCATGTCCACATCCACC
>JAZUEG010000400.1:0-3465 GCA_045640025.1 Bacteroidales bacterium | reverse complement strand
CGCTTGGCCTCCGACTTCAGTATCGGTGAGCATACGTCAGCTCAATGTGCCCGACAACGTGGCCCTGCGCCTGTTCAAGCAGAAGGGCACAATAAAATACCACATCGGCTGGAAAAACTATCAGAAGGTATCTGAGGACATGTTCTCTCTCACGGTAGACTACAACGAGATGTGCGAGATCAACCGCACCAAATACCTGCCGCTGCACCTTACGCCGCAATACCCCGACGCCCTGGGTATCAGCAACATCACCGTATCGCCCGATATGGTGGAATGCCTGCCCGAGGGCATAGACACCACATCATCAAACCACCAGAAATGACAAAGATAATAGGAATAACCGGAGGCATAGGCAGCGGAAAAACCACGGTATCGCGCATACTGGAAGACGAATGGTGTCCGCTGTTCATCACCGACATAGAGGCCCGCATAATACAGCTTACCGACCCGAGAGCCATAAGCGGAATGAAGGAACTATTCGGCCCCGGAATTTACCTGCCCGACGGACAGCTCGACAAGAAACTGCTGGGATCGATAGTCTTCAGCCATAAAGACAAGCTCCAGAGCCTCAACAACTTGATACATCCGCTCGTAAAAGAGAAATTCCTGGAATGGACCAAGCTGTACACCTATCTGCCCTGCGTGGCCATAGAGAGCGCCATACTCATACAGAGCGGATTCCACACGATGTGCGATTTCAGCATACTTGTATCAGCTGATACAGAAACACGTATAGAGCGCGTAATGCGGCGCGACAAGCTATCGAGGGAGCAGGTACTGCAGCGGATAGGCAATCAGCTGGACGACAGCCAGATACAGCCATACTGCAAATACACCATCAGCAACAACGGCCAGAAGGAAAGCCTCGGCGCGCAGATACGCCGGATAATGGAACAGGAATTTCAGGAAAATTAACAGACTTTTGGCAAAATATTGATGGCGGCTGAAAAACATTTATTATATTTGTAGCGTTATCTTAAACAAAACAAACCAAAAACACAATACCATGAAAAGATTCAGAAACATATTGGCAGCCGCCCTCCTTTCAGCCGGCGCCAGCCTCGCATTCACATCATGCGAAGACCTCATGAACGACAATAATCCCAACGGATACGACGGCCCCGAAAACGACATACCCGGCGTAATAGAGGATTTCACAGTATCACTCGATTATAACTCCGTAAATCCATCATCATTAGGCGCATTCGACGCCGACAGCAAGACCGTGGTGGCCAACAACAATCCCGATGCCGACCTCGTGCTCTGCTGGCAAAACAACTACGGATACGTGGTAACACAGCCCAAGAGCGCGCTGCTATCACAGCTCTACGAGGCCAACAACAAGCAATACAACAACACCAACACCTGCACAATACAGAACCTCGGACAGAAGGACATCAGCTATTTTGCCGACAAGTACACTCTCGACGACATGAGCGTAAAATCGGGCACAATCCCCAATCTGGCCGGCACCAACCAGGTACAGGTAGAGCCGGGCGATGTAATAGCATTCCAGACCAGAGGCGGAGCCAAGGGCGTGGCCAAGATATCATCGCTCAGCAAGGTAAGCAAGAAGATGACCCTGAAAGGATACGTATACTATCCCAACAAGTAACCCACGGCAACACAACACCCAAACAAATACTTCGGCAAGATTAGGAACACTAATTTTGCCGAAATTTTTTTATAAAAAACGTATCAGCTGATATGAAAAAAACACTGATAGCCATAGCCGCCGCGGTATCGCTGATATCAGGCTGCGGATACATCAACACCCAAAACCAGAACATATCCAACATAGTATTGATGTCGCGCAAGGAGGCCAAGCTATACACCGCCGAGATGCAGATGCGCGGATACATCACATACACGAGCGTAGACATACTGAGGATACTGGGCAACGAAACCCTGAAATACGGCAAACGCACCATATACATCCCCGTAGCCATACCGGCCAGGGCATACATAGATTTTCAGCGGATAAGCGAGGACAATTTCAGGACAACCGGCAACAAGATAACCGTGACACTCCCCCAGCCCGAGATAGAATACGGCCCCGGCCGCGTAGACGGAGAGTGCTCCGAGCACGCCGACATAGGATGCTCGTTTTCGGCCGAGGAGAGGATAAAACTCACCAAATCGGCCATAGCCCAATACAAGACCATGGAAAAGGAGGCCGGCGAATATCTGATGGAGGAAGCCCGCATAAGCGCAAAGAAAACAATGATATCGATGCTGGAGGGAATGGGCTACCGGGAGCAGGACATAGAAATACTGTACGAACTGAAAATCGAAATAAAAAAGGACTGAAAAAATGGAAGACTCAATATTCTTTGGCGGCAGGCGCGGCGGAGAAGGCAACGGCCAGGAGTCCAGCAACACCCCGTCAAGCGGCGGAAACAGCCAGCGCAACAACAGGGACAGAGGCCGGAGGAGTCCGCTCGTAAACATAAAGATAGGCGGATGCCTGCCCATAGTAATAATACTGGTAATAGCCGCGGTGATATGGCTGAAATACCATCCGCTGGCCACCATAGAGAAGGTGGAGACCACCGAATGGGGCCCCAAGATAATAAGCGACCTCCAGCAGACAGGCAAGCTGCAGTTTTACAGGGAGGAGGTGCAGGAGATGGGAATCTACAAGCGCTACATAGCCAAGGTAAACACATCGAACCTGGAGATACTGTACTACGGCACCATGCAGTTTGGCACCGACCTCTCGCACATCAGCTCACGCAACATCGAGATAGACAGCACAAGCGGCACACTCACATTCCACGCGCCCAAGTGCACACTGCTTTACGACGATTTCATAAACGAGGAACTCACCAAGCAGCACTACGACAACAGCTGGATGAATTTCAAGCAGACGGAAAGCGAGGAATGCAAGAAAAACGCCATCAGCAAGATGCTGGAAAAACACCTTGACCAGGGAATCCGTATGGCCGAGACGCTCGGAGAGGATTATCTGGGCACCCTCATCAGAAACATGGGCTACAAGGGCAAGATAATAGTGAAGTTCGATCTGTAGGTTTTTATCATATCAGCTAATGGCAAAAAATCCTGTCCGGCGCAACAGCTGAACAGGATTTTTTGCTTATAGATTAATTGTTGAAAACATCGTAGAAACCGTTCTCCACTCTCTTGGCAATCTCCTCGGGAGTGATGATGGCATTAGGAAGCACCTGAACTGGAATAGGCTTCTTGCAAATTTGCGAGGCAAGAAATCTCTTGCAAGTCTTGTGCTTGCTGGTGGTACAGTAAATATTCTTGTAAGTAGCGCCGGTCTTCTCATTAGACAAGACGCCCTTCTGGAAAATCGGACATTTCTCTACCTTTGGACAAGTATCATTATTAGTCTGCATAATTATTAAATGTTAGATTGTTGTATTGATGTTGTTAATTAATATGCAATATTACAAAATATTTGCCATTATACAAAATAATATAAAAAATAATTATAAT
>JAZUEG010000399.1:0-3680 GCA_045640025.1 Bacteroidales bacterium | reverse complement strand
GGCTCTGTTAAGAATCCTCTCGGACTCCTTGAGTATCAGGACAGCAGGTCAACCGTTAAGCGTCTTATTACCAACCTCGATGTTGACTACACATTCCCATTCTGCAAGGACCTGAAGGCCCACGTTACCGGCGGTCTCGATTTCGCCAAGGGCGAGGGCTCGGTTTTCATTCCTGCCGAGGCCATGCTCAATTACAACGAGAAGGGCCGTGATTATTCTTACGGACCTGAGAAGAACTCCAACAAGCTTTTCACCGGATATCTTAATTACACCAAGAAGTTTGATGCTGTAAACTTTGATGTAACAGCCGGTTACGATTATCAGTACTGGAACAGCAATGCTCCATACTTCGAGTATTATACCACTGAGGGCGCTGTAATGGGTTCATCAAGCCCCAAGGACCAGACCCACGTGCTCATGTCTTACTACGGCCGTGCCAATGCCACATTCCTCGGTAAGTACATGGTGACAGCCACACTCCGCCGCGATGGTACCTCGCGTTTCAGCAAGGACGAGCGCTGGGGTACATTCCCATCAGTAGCCCTGGCCTGGAGACTCAGCGACGAGGATTTCATGAGCGGACTCTCCGACGTGATGAACAACCTGAAGCTCCGCGCATCTTACGGTGTTACAGGTCAGCAGGATGGTATCGGCAACTACAACTATCTGGCCACATACACACTCTCTCAGCCTAATTCTGCCGCATACTACCTTTGGAACGGCAACTGGATTCCTATCTACTACACATCGTCGTACGTAGAGAACCTCAAGTGGGAATCCACCAAGGCTTGGAACATCGGTCTCGACTTCGGCTTCAAGAACGACAAGGTGACAGGTAGCATCGAATACTACTCTCGCACCACCGAGGACCTTCTCGCCACTGTGCCAGCAGCCGCCGGAAGCAACTTCGCAAGCTCTATCCTCACCAACGTGGGCAATGTGGACAGCAAGGGTCTTGAGCTCTCGCTCTCTTACAACGTGCTCAATACCAAGGACTGGGGATTGGATATGTCTTTCAACGCCACTTGGGAGAAGAACGAGGTTACCAACCTCTCCATCAACGATGGTGGCGATGTGGTAAACAATCCTGCCGGTCCTGCCATCGACAGCGATCAGTTCCAGACTCTTACAGAGGGTCAGACACCTTACTCATTCTGGCTCTATCACCAGATCTACGATGTTCAGGGCAACCCTATCGAGGGTGCTTACGTGGACGTAAACAAGGACGGCATCATCAACGACGCCGACAAGTATTACTGCCATTCGCCTGCTCCCGACTGGATGTTCGCATATTCGTTCTCGCTCAGATACAAGAAGTTCACCCTCAGCTCATCGCTCCGTGCCAATGTGGGCAACTACGTTTACAATGGCATAGCGGCTCAGATGGGTGCCCTCGAGACCATGAAGTGGAACGACGGTCAGATCAACAACATCTCTTCGTCGTACCTCGCCACAAGGTTCAAGAGCCGTCAGTACCAGAGCGACTTCTATCTGCACAACGCATCGTTCCTCAAGATGGACAACATCAGCCTGAGCTACAATTTCGGCAAGATAGCAAACTTCGCCTCGCTGAACGCCACTTTCAATGTTCAGAACGTGTTCACTATGACCAAGTACAACGGTGTGGATCCTGAGATCGGCAACGGCGTCGACAACTCATTCTACCCACGCCCAAGAACATTCTCGCTCTCGTTGGGATTCCAGTTCTAATAGCAGCTAATAACATTTAATAAACTTGACACCAAAATGAAAAGATCATTATATATAGCAGCGTTGGGCCTTACACTCACCATGGCCTCCTGCGACGGCCTCGACCAGTATCCCACCATCGACGACTCTTCCGACAAGGTTTATTCGTCGGTGCAGGGTTTCGAGTCGGTGATGGCCGCATGCTACGCCTCTTATTCATACAACGTGGCCAACCTGAACATGCCCGGCAAGAACGAGCCTCTCATCCGCTCCATCTTCAATCTTCAGGAAGGAACCACCGACGCCATTGCCTACACATGGCTCTCCGGCGACCAGCTGGGACCTCTCACATACAACACCTGGAACGCCTCCGATGTTTGGTGTGAGTACGTTTGGTACAGATGCTACGTGGTGGTAACCTCGTGCAACGACCTCCTGAAAAACGCCGCCGGCAAGGACGATGCCGCCATCAAGCAGATTGCTCTTGAGGCGCGTTTCCTGAGAGCCCTCTCGCTCTATTACATCATGGACCTCTACGGCAAGGGCGTGCTCCCTACCGAAACCACAGCCATCGGCGAGACCAACATTCCTCTCGCATCTCGCAAGGAGCTCTACACCTACATAACATCCGAGCTCGAGGCCATCGCTCCCGAGATGTCGGCCACTGTGGCATATCCACGCGCAAGCCAGGGCGCCGCATACGCTCTGCTTTCAAGGATTTACCTGAACTCGGAGGTTTACAATGGCAGCAAGGATTTCGAGAAGTGCATATCAGCTGCCCAGAAGGTGAAGTCTCTTGGCTATCAGCTGGAGCCTAACGCCACATACCACAATATTTTCGGCGCCGACAACCACAACTATGCAGGCCCCGGCAAGGAGATAATCTTCGCCCTGGCATCCGACGCCGAGAACGCCCGCTCATGGGCCGGTGCCACAAATCTCATCTGCGGTTTCGGCAAGAACGGCGGCGAGAACAACGAGCAACTCGGCATCTCTTCGGGCTGGAGCAATATGCGTGTTAACGGTCACTTCTCGGCTCTCTTCAACGAGACCGGCGACATCCGCAATACATTCTTCTACACCGACGGCCAGGCTCAGTACGTGACCACCGAGGACGACAAGGACCAGGGCTACATCAGCCTGAAGTTCACCAACCTGACCGACGACGGCAAGCCTGTATATTTTGAGGGCAACACCGACAACGGCTGCGCCACCGATCTTCCTGTAATCCGCTACGCCGAGGTAATCCTCAACGAGGCCGAGGCCCAGTACCGCAACGGAAATTCCGCCGAGGCCATCAAGCTGATCAACGAGGTCCGCGAGAGGGCAGGAGCTCTTGCCATCGAGACCGTGCATGAGGACTTTATCCTCGATGAACGTACCCGTGAGCCCGCATTCGAGATCCCCCGCCGAACCGACCTCGTACGATTCAACAAGTACGGCGGCGATGTCAACTACAACTGGGAGTTTAAGGGCGGTGCAGCTGATGGCAAGAATTTCGAGGCCTTCCGCAATGTGTTCCCGATACCTGCCCACGAGCTCTCGGCCAACGCAAACCTCACACAGAACGAGGGTTACTAATATAATTTCCTAATCATTAAACGATTGCAAAAATGAACAAGTCAAAGATATATACAGCCGCCATGGCGCTGGCCATGTCGCTCGGCATCGGCCTCACCGCCTGCGACGACGACAAGGAAATGTTTCAGGTGGATTATCCATCGGCATCCGAGATTACAAGCCAGGGCAATGACATTGTCTGCAACGAGAACAACCTCGATCAGGCAGGCGTAATCCTGACCTACACCACCGACGGCGCCCTCGTATTGAACGGCGATCCATCGGCGGCCCACAATATGGGCAAGGGTCTCTACGTGCTTGAGGCCTCGGCCGACCAGAACTTCGGCACTATCCACACCATCGAGTTGAGCGCCGAGGGTGGCTCGCTCACTTTATCGAAGCTCGATCTCAGCATCATAGCCAAGAACCTC
>JAZUEG010000398.1:0-3001 GCA_045640025.1 Bacteroidales bacterium | reverse complement strand
AACAAAACGGCGTGAGAGCACAATCTGGAAAACGTCGCCACGGAGACAGTGCTGGATACCCTTGCGGATGTTGGCCTTGTGCTGCTCGTCGGTGATGGGCGATGTGCACTCGCCTACGGGACGGAATCCGTCGAGGCGGTTGCTTGTGCGGTTCAGGGTCTGCTCCACGGCGGCTATTGAATCTGTCTCGCCATCAGCTACCATATCCACGATAGTGAGCTTGTTGCTGTAATGGTTGAAAACCACCATTGTCTTGAAGAGGATGTAGAGCATATCGGGAGCGTCGTTGCTCTCGGCTGTGGTGTCCTCCACGGGGATGTTCTCGAAGTAGCGGACGGCGTTGAATGATGTGTAGCCGTAGAGACCGCAGTAATTGCTGTCAGGTCCCTCTACCTGAAAACTGCCGAGAAACTCGTTCACGGCGTCCTCCACGCGGTAGGTCTCGGTGATTGGCTTCCTTGTGATGGTGTTGCCAGGGTATTTGATAACAGCCTCGCCGTGCTCTATAGCCACGCTGGCTATCGGGTTTATTCCGATGAAGGACCTCGAGTTCTCGTTGCCGTGGTAGTCGTTTGACTCCATAAGCGCGCTCTGAACTCCAGTATCGCGCAGCCTCATATAGGCCGAAACGGGAGTGTAGAGGTCCCCGAGAATGGTCTTGGAAACGGTTTTATATTTGTACATTTTTTATAATTACGAGTTACGACCCAATTACGAATTACGAATTACGAATTACGAATGCGCTTCTAATTATTAATTACGAATTAGTTTTTGAACTGGATGGCATTCGTAATTCGTAATTCGGATTTCGTAATTAAGCCAAGTTGAAGTATTTAGCGTAAGTGTTCATATCCTTGTCGCCGCGGCCTGATACTGTGAGTACCACGTTGTCGTTCTTGCCGAATTTCAGTTTTGGCAAGAGGGCCAATGCGTGGGCGCTCTCGATGGCTGGGATGATGCCTTCGAGCTTGGTGAGCTCAAGGGCGGCCTGCATTGCCTCGCCGTCAAGTACGGGCATTGTCTTGGTGCGGCCCACCTGAGCGAGGAACGCGTGCATTGGACCTACGCCAGGGTAGTCGAGGCCAGCTGATATCGAGTATGGCTCGGTGATCTGACCGTCCTCGTTCATCATCACGAACGAGCGCGAACCGTGGAGGATTCCCTCGCGGCCAAAGTGGATTGTGGCGGCCGACTTCTCGGGATCTGTCAGCGAGAGTCCGCCAGCCTCGGCAGCGTAGAGCTTAACTCTCTCGTCGTCGATGTAGTGGTAGAAAGTACCAGCGGCATTGGAACCTCCGCCGATGCAGGCGATGAGGTGGTCGGGATAGTCGCGGCCTGTCTGGTCCATAAGCTGATTCTTAATCTCCTGGCTGATAACGCTCTGGAAACGTGCCACCATATCTGGGTATGGGTCGGGACCTACTGCCGAGCCGATGATATAATGAGTGTTGGCAGGATTGCAGCACCAGTCGCGGATGGCCTCGTTGGTGCCGTCCTTCAATGTGCGGTTGCCTGATGTAACAGGAACAACCTTTGCGCCCAACATTCTCATTCTCTGGACATTCAGGAACTGACGGTTTACGTCGACCTCGCCCATATAAACCACGCACTCCATATTCATAAGAGCGCAAACTGTGGCAGTTGCAACGCCGTGCTGACCTGCGCCGGTCTCAGCCACGATTCTTGTCTTGCCGAGACGCTTGGCCAGAAGGATCTGACCGAGGGCGTTGTTGAGCTTGTGGGCGCCTGTGTGACAGAGGTCCTCACGCTTCAGGTAGATGTTGGTCTGATACTTCTCGCTGAGACGCTTGGCGTGATACAGAGCGGTAGGACGGCCCACGTAGTCGTGGAGAAGTTTCTGGAAGTCCTTCTGGAACTCAGGATTCTCCATAATCTGGAGGTAGTTTTCCTTGAGTTCCACCACATTCTTTCGGAGGATTTCAGGAATGAAAGCGCCTCCAAACTGGCCGTAATAGCCTTTTTCGTCGATTGAATATTTGCTCATTTTTATGCTGTGTTTTTTTATTTTTGCTTTTATCCGTATGTAAACCAAGGCAAGCCTTGGCGTACATACGGTTATAAATACTTTGTCCCCGTCGGGGACACTACATAATACAATAAAAAAGGCCTTGTCGTGAGTTCGACAAGGCCTTTTTTAAATATCTTTTATACATATCTAAAACATATAGCACGATGCGTTGACTCACAGATTTTATTTCCGCAAGCGCCACCACCAATTGCCGTATGTGAAAGAAATATGCATTTTAAGTCGTTTTTAAATTAGTTACGGTGCAAATTTGGGATTTTTTTTGGAACTGACCAAATTTTTTTTGAGGTTTTTGTAGATTTTTTTGGGAAAATGAATTAATTTTTCTCCCAAAAATTCCTTATCTTTGCCCTATCAAAAACCAAAACCACTATGGCACAGTATGTAAATCCGATATACGACACTGTCTTCAAGTACATTATGCAAGACGAGAAGGTCGCTAAAATACTGATAGGCAATATACTGAATACAAAAGTTGAGAGCATTACAATGAACAACAACGAGTATTCAGCGGTGATGCCTAATGGGCAGACTGTGTTCAAACTGGATTTTTCTGCCACAATCATTGATGACAATGGCAATAGGCAACTCGTTCATATCGAGGTTCAGAAAGCCTTGGAACAGGGCGAGATTATGCGTTTCCGTCAATATCTTGGCGCATTGTATATGGACAACACCAAGTGCACAAAGGAAACCGTAAAAGCCCCAAACAACAAGAAAGTTACCGTAGAGCACCCATTGCCTATACATTCTATATACATTCTCGGTCACGAGCTTGGCGATGGTCTTGACTATTCAGTAATGCACGGCGACAATATTTTCCGCGACCAGAATGGCAATGTCATTTCTGTGCCTGCCAATAATGACTATATCAACGGCCTCACCCACAAGATCACCTTTGTGATAGCGCCGCTCACCAAGAAAAATGTGAAGACTCATCTTGACAAGCTTCTC
>JAZUEG010000397.1:0-1662 GCA_045640025.1 Bacteroidales bacterium | reverse complement strand
CTGGGAGGCCGATTTCGACAAGGGCGGTCGCTCATCCCTTGCCATCCGTCCTCTGCTCTGGAAAAACGACTGGCCAATGGCTGGTGAGCTCTTCCAGGAGGGCGTTTACGAGATCACTTCCGAGCGTCGTGGCTATGCCCTCGAGCTTGGCGTGGATTTCATCAGAATGACTACAGGCCGTGTTCCTCATTGGGGTATGCCAGCTGATACAGTGCTTCCTCCAGTAAAGGAGCAGACATTGGCCGAGGTAATCGGCGGCTGGAGCAACGACGCCATCCCTGCCCGCATCGGCGATTATATGGGCCGTCCTCATCAGAAATGGCAGATATCGTTCATTCCTGAGGCTGGCGGATTCCTTGGCGGACAGTACGTTAGGATTTCCATCCAGGGCACCAACAAGACTTTGGCTGGTACAGCTGATGGCGAGGTAACTGTAGTTCCTCAGTACACAGGCGACGCATCTCAGCTCTGGAAAATCGAGCAGCTTGTGGACGGTACCTACAAGATCACCAACAAGAAGAGCGGCAAGACCCTGATTTCGCCATCCGACACAAATCCTTCACTTGGCGATTTCGACTTCAACAACGACAACTGCAAGTGGAACTTCCGCAAAATGTAATCCATCAATCTATCCATCAATCAGCCTGACGGCTGATTGGTTTTCTATCCAAGAATGGAAAGAATGGGAAAGAATTAAAAGAAATTTTTTTTTGAACAGGAATTGTCATTTATTGACATGAATTTCTCATAAATTAATTTTTGAAAAATTCGTGTTGATTCGTGGGAATTTATGTTTTTAAGATAATTCTTTTTAATTTATTTCTGATTCTTTCCATTTTCGGATAAAAAAAACAAGCCACCGAAGGTGGCGCTATTACAATAAACATATCATCATTATGAAAAAAATACTTTTATCGGCGGCTGTTGCTGCCATTTCGTTAGCTGCCTGCAATACCGAGGTCAGCCACGAGCCCTGGACCAAGGGCGGAATCGAGACTGGAAAATACCGCAACTATTTCGCCGAGATGGGTCACTCTCAGGCCGAGATCGACGCCAAGCTCCAGGAGGTCTTCAACGAGGTGTTCGTAAACGAGGACACCAAGGTTTATTTCGAGGTTGGCGACTCGTTGGGATACGTTAGCGACATAAAGAACCACGACGTGCGCACCGAGGGCATGAGCTACGGCCTTATGATTGCAGTTCAGTGGGATAGAAAGGATATCTTCGACCGCATCTGGCGCTGGTGCAAGAAATACATGCAGCATCAGGACGGCCCGCTGAAGGGCTATTTCGCCTGGAGCTGCGATACCGAGGGCAAGCACTTCTCCGATGGTCCAGCCTCCGACGGTGAGCTTTATTATGTAACCTCGCTTCTTTTTGCCTCCAACCTCTGGGGCAACGATGGCGATATCAACTATTTGGCTGAGGCTCAGAATATTCTGAACTGTAGCTGGGAGAAGGACGGATCGCTCCCTGACTCATTGAAGGACGCCGACCCTCGCCGACAAATGTTCTTCAAGACATATCCCTTCATCCACAAGGAGCACAAGCTCATCACCTTTACCCCTCAGGGTTTTGGAGTCAACTACACCGACCCATCGTATCACTTGCCAGTATTTTACGAGATCTGGGCCAAGTATGCCGAGGATGGCCGTGCCGAGG
>JAZUEG010000396.1:0-14702 GCA_045640025.1 Bacteroidales bacterium | reverse complement strand
CGTCCGTGCGTCTCTACGAGCATAACGCCTGAAAACCAACTCGATATAATGGGGGGTGATTTTTGCGCACGTAGAGACGCACGGACGTGCGTGTCATTTTTATGTGTGTCTATTATATTGTGTGTCTATTCTATTATCTGTATAAACCTTACTTTCCAAGTTTTGCGCCGTCCTTGAAGGCGTTGCCAACTGGCTGACCGAGAACACGGTAGGTGTTGCCGATGGAATCGTAACAGATTATCTGAATCTTGTCGAGGTCGGGATTGCCGTTGGCGTCGAGGTATTCCTCCTGACAGCGAACGTTGATGACGTCGGCCACCACGTTGCAACCTCCACCTGGCTCTTCCTCGTTGTATTTCTGAGCCACCTTGCACTCCAATGTGATTGGGAAGTCGGTGAAAACTGGTGCGTTTACGTTCTCGGCCTTCTCAACGGTCCAACCACAGGTTGCCACCTTGTCGGGATCCTTAGAGGCTGGAGTGATTCCAACGTAGTCGGCTGATATGTAGTTCTTTGCGTTGGCGAGCGCTACTGTGAACTCACCGTTGATGGCGAGGTTTTGGGTTGTGGTGTGCTTGCTGAGCGAGATTGTGATTTGCTTGAAATCCCACTGCCCAACCCACGCGGCGTTCATTGCGTTTGGTTTGCCCTCGGCGTTGTAGGTGCCGATGATTGCTACTGGCATTGGCTGAAGCCAAGCCTTTGGTCCGAAATTCTTGTGTGCCATAATAATATATCTTTTATTTAAAGTATCTCTTTAATCCTTGGGAGCATTGTCTCGATTGTGGCGGTTGGCTCGAAACGCTCTACTACGTTGCCCTCGCGGTCGATGAGGAATTTGGTGAAATTCCACTTGATGTCGCTGGTCTCTCTCCAACCTGGCATATTCTTGTCGAAGATGTCGACGAGGATTGGAGTGAGGTTGTGTTTCGGGTCGAAATCTACAAACTTTTTCTGAGATTTCAAATAGGTGTAGAGAGGAATTTCGTTCTCGCCGTTAACGTCGATTTTGTGGAACTGTGGGAACTCGGTCTGGTAGTTCAACTGACAGAATGAGACGTATTCCTCGTCGCTCTCGGGAGCCTGCTGTCCAAACTGGTTGCAGGGGAAGTCGAGAATCTCGAAACCCTTGTCTTTCAGTTCCTTGTACATAGTCTCCAACTCGGTGTACTGAGGAGTGAATCCGCAACGGCTTGCGGTGTTTACGATGAGCATTACCTTGCCCTTGTATGCGGAGAGTGATACCTTCTCGTGCTTGGCGTTCTCCACCTCGAATTCGTATATCTTGCTGTTGTTCATATTGCAACTGTTTAAGATTAAGAGGGTTAGTATTATTAAAATGTTTCTCATTATTTGTTGTCCTTCTTTTTGAGGTTGTACTGTTCGATGAGAGCGTTCTGCTCTTCCTCGGTCAGCGAGTTCATATAGCCCTTCCAACCTGGGCAAAAGTTGATGTGCCAACGCCAAAAGCGTCCCAAAAGGGATTTTGGATTGTTGTCGTACTTAGCGCGGAACTTGCAGGTTGCGCAGGGTTTTTGCTTGTTATCTTCCATAATTGTATGTGTTTTTGTTCGCACAGATGACACAGATGACACAGATTTTTATTATTATATCTGTGACTGATCCGTGTTATCTGTGTTTTCTGTGTGATTATTATCGTTGTCTTTTTTCTTCTTGAAATATGCTTTCAGGCGGTTCCAACCTTCAACGCCGAGGATTGTGAGACCTCCGTATTGGAAAGTTTTGGCAAGGCCGAAGAATATCACCCAAAGCACGCTCTTGGTTCCTGCCGACAGCGACGGTATCGCCATTTGCGCAAACGAGATTATGTAGCACGGTATGCACAGCGCCAATACTATCACGCCCGTCTTGAACGAGAACTTTTTCAAGAAGTTTTGTATTTTTTCTTTCATTTTCCTGACAGACACTTTTCTATATATTGTTCAATTGCCTCGGGCTTCATTGTAGGTGCAAAGCGCTGAATCACTTCGCCTTTCTGGTTGATGAGGAATTTCTCGAAATTCCATTTTATGTCGCCGTTGTCCTTGCTCTTTCCGTTGATTTTCGAGGTAAGGTTTATCATCATATTCATCATAAAACCGCCCTTGCCCTCGGCCTCAGGTTGCTGAATTTTCAGTAACTTGAATAGAGGGTCGGCATTCTCGCCGTTCACGTCTATCTTCTTGAAGCGTGGGAATGTAGTGTCGTATTTTAGGGTGCAGAACTGACTGATTTCCTCGTCGTTGCCCTTGGCCTGTTCCATAAACTGGTTGCAGGGGAAATCGAGAATCTCGAATCCTCTGTCTTTGAACTTTCTGTACATTGTTTCAAGAGCCTCATACTGAGGAGTGAGACCGCAACCTGTGGCAGTGTTTACAATCAGCAAGACCTTGCCCTCAAATTCATTGAGCGAAACCTCAACATCCTTGCCGTTTTCTCTTTTCTTAACTATGAAGTCGTAGATATTCATATCTGTCTTTGTTATTATTTCTGAGGCAAAGATAAGAATAATATTTATATCGTATGCGATATAAATGAGAGAAATTTGCAGATAGGTGGTTTTTGATGATGGGAGAGGGGATTTTGTATGTTAGTTGGGGGAGAGGGCGAGGTTTAAACCGTTACAATCTGTAACGGTTTGGATAATTGTTTCAAACCGTGACAATTCGTCACGGTTTGAAACAATTTCAACTGGTTACAATTTGTAACCGGTTGAAATGTTTAGTAACAATATTTTTTTCACATTCTATTCTTTTGCATTGCAACCAATTCATAATTAAAGTATTCCAAAACCTGTGTCACCTTGTCGAGGCGGAGAGTTTCTTTGCCTTGCTCAAGTTCGCGCACAAATCTGAGACCCACTCCCGATTTCAATGCGAGATCTTCTTGAGTGAGTTTGTATTGTTTCCTTAATGCCTTTATTGTTGCTGATAAATTGTTCATTGTGTTTGATTTATACCTTAACTGGTATAATTGTTGTCTCATAATGCTAATATATACCCGTTCGGGTGCAAATATAGGAATTTTTTTATTTGATTACAACCGAACGGGTATAATTTTTCAAAAGTTTCGATTATGTGTATTATGAAGGTCTTCAAAACTTTCGATTATGTGTATTGATATTTTATAACCGCTTTTATATTAATTAGTTATGATTTGTAAGAATCTCAAATCAAAATTTTAAATAATATATAGACTTTTTTCCCTATTTTTGCCATAAATATAAAACCTGAAAATCTATGAATCGAGAACAGACTATACAGGCCGTTACCATAGGAGGCGCTGTCGGAAATCTGGTGTTGGCGGGTTTCAAGTTGCTTGCGGGAATCCTTGGAAAGAGTTCCGCAATGATGGCTGATGCTATCCATTCTATCAGCGACCTTGTCAGCGATGTTGTTGTGCTTGTGATGGTTAGGATAAGTAGCAAGGGCGTGGATAAGGACCACGACTATGGTCACGGAAAATACGAGACCCTGGCTACCGTTATTGTGGCCGTTATGTTGCTGATAGTGGGCGGTGAGTTGATGCTTGGCGGTATCGACAAGGTGCGCACCGTTATCAACGGCGATGAACTGGAACAGCCTGGTAGCATTGCGCTGTGGGCGTCGCTGGTGTCTATTGCCGTGAAAGAGTTTCTGTATCAGTGGACTGCGAGGGTTGGCAAGCGCGTGAACAGTCCCGCGATGATTACTAACGCCTGGCACCACAGAACCGATGCGTTGTCGTCGATAGGCTCGGCAATCGGTATCGGAGGCGCAATGCTTCTCGGAGGCAAATGGGTGGTGCTCGATCCTATTGTGGGATGCGTCATCAGCGTTTTCATCATCATTATCGCTATCAAGATGGCGATGCCTGCGCTTCACGAACTCACGGAGGGCTCGCTTCCCGAAGATGTTGAGAATGACATAGTTTCTATCATAGAATCAACTGATGGCGTTGAGAATGTCCACGCCCTCAAGACCCGTCAGAATGGACCCGTGATAATCCTTAGCGCCCACATTGTTGTTGATCCAAATATCACAGTATCAGAGGCTCACAAGATTACCGTAGATGCCGAAACCGCCGTCCGCGAGAAGTTCGGAAAAGAGACCTTGATATCGATACACATTGAGCCCGACGAGGAGGCGGAATAAAAAAACAACACCCCCCAACCGAAATCTCTCTCGATTGGGGGGGGTATCTTATATTCTTGCTTTCGCGTCTTCTCCTGCTCCTGCGCCTTTGTATTTGCTTGGGTGGGTGTTTAGGCGGTAGTGGAGGCTAAGTGTCAGGCTCTGATGCTGTAGTTTTCTTGTCTGAAAGACAAGGTAATTACCGTAATCTGCAAAAACGTCCTCTGTTGTTTGGTTCAGGAGGTCGGTGACTGCGAGGCGGGTTGTCAGGTTGCCTTTCAGAAATGACTTTTGAATTGCTATGTTGAGAGAGTTTATCGGCTTGCGTAATTCGTTGTTGTCGTGGTGCATTGGGCTTCGGTACTGAAAGTTGCACTCTAATATCAGCGGATTCTTCTGGCCGATGGCGAATGTGTTTACAGCATTGAATAAGAACATTGGCTTGCCGAATTTCTCGTTGCGGATTCCTCCGTATGTGCGCGAGTCCTCAAGGGGAAGTTTCAGAAATTGCTTCTGTATTCCAAATGTGTAATTCGGCGTCCAACAGGCAATTTGCCGTTCACCAACTGCGTATATCGCGAGGCTGTTGACAGGTTTGCGGAGATTCTCGGCTCGGAGTAGGATTGTGCCCTCGTCGTTGAATGGAGTTCCCCATTTCACTATTTTGTTTTGGGCATTGAGATACTCGGCTCCCAATATCAGCCATTTGTATTTTGCTTTCAGCGAAAGTTCCTGATTTATAGTATTCTGCAATTTAGGATTTCCGCCCTCGATAACATATTGGCTGTGATATTCCATAGCGTCGCGGAGTTGCCAATAAGTTGGTCTTGTGGTTTGGGCGGTGTAGTTTGCCAATAATCCCCAATTGCCGATTTTGGTGCCTGCCGAAATGTACGGGAATACATTGTGTTTTGTTTTCCGCTCGTTGAACTGTGGGTTGTAGCAATCCTCAAAAAACATTGCTACTTGCTCGTAACGCGTTCCGAGGTTGATTTCACAAATGCTCAGTTTCTTGGAAAACTGGGCAAATAATGCCACCGTGGATTCGTTAGCGACTGACCAACAGTCGCTTAACATTTCGGCATCAGAGGTGTATGAAGTATTGCTCTCCACAAAAACTTCCTCGGTTCCTATTGTTAGTTCACTGTTTTTCAGCGGATAGCGTAATATCAGTTTCGTCGCAAGGAATTTGTTCTCCCTGTTGGTTTGAGAATTTATCGAGTTGAGCCCCAATGAATTATACTCCGAAATGTCATCGCTGTAGTTTGTTGTCCTGCTGATGGCGTCTATGTTGTAATCCACCGACATTCTGCCGATCTGTCCATTGTAATAGGCGTTGGCTGATATGCCGTGGTAATCGTTTTCTTTGCTGATATCCTTGGAAATCAAATGGTTGGTAATGTTGCCGTTTGTGATTATGTCCTCGTCCATAAAAGTTTCGCTATTATAATAAGGAGTTTTCTGAAACTGGATCATTGCACCCGCCGAATGTTTCTCGGATATTTGGTAGTTGACACCGCCTTTGCATTGAAAACCACGTTGATGTGTGGTGTTGGTGACCGAACCGTTTTGCTCGTGACTCTGATTCTCGGAGTATGTTCCGCCTCCGATTGCGCTTTTCAGATAATCGTATTTGTCGCTGATATCAGTACCCGAAAAAATATCAATGCTATTTTTGTGATAGTTTAGATTGATATTTGTATTAGGCGAAATATCAGCCTCTTGCGTATTGTATGACCAATCGCTTTTAATATCAAAACCCAAACCTTCACCGCTTGGACGGATGGTTTTTATCCTGACCACGGCGTTTACATTTGCACTGTATTCCGCACCTGGATTGCTGATTACCTCAACGCTTTTTATCTGCTCCGACATAATCTGTCTTAGTTCGTTTGGGTCGATGATTCGTCGCCCGTTGATGAAGAATTCTGGCGTGCCTCGTCCTATTACTGAAATCTCGTTGCCTTGGCGGGTGATTCCTGGAATTTTTGACAATACGTCCTCTGCCGTTCCCGCGTGTTCCAAATTCGATCCCGCAATTCGTGTTTCCATTGAATTGCCTTTCATCTTTGTTTTCGGGCCGTCAGATACCACCGAAATTTCCTCAAGTTCGTGAACCTGATTCAAAATGCTGAGGTCGGTGGTGTCGGTCACCACATAGACGTTTGTTTGGGCGCTCGTCGCCACCGAAATCATCAGCATTGCTATTATTAATTTTACCTCTTTCATCTGGTTTCCCATTTGCCGAAGTTGAGTATTCCCGACAGCATTCCGTATTCGTTTTCGTGGTTTTGATAGAATGACCATTGCTTGAACCATTTCCATTCCTCCTCAAGGTCCGGGATTATGTTGTCTTGCAGGAATGCGTTTGCTATTCTTCTGATATAGAAGTTGTTGCCGTGACAGTTGATGTAGTTGTGTGACTCTTCCTGCTCTTCGTAAAATTTCTGATGGCATAAGTTCAGGAGCATACTGTAGTTTATTCTTGCCGGATAATCAAGGTCGTAGAACATAACACCTTTCTCGGGAGTCAACACCTTGATAGCGTGGTTGATGGCTACCGATTTGCTGTTGCCTTGTTTGGGAACTACGTTCAGGAGAAAGCATTCCCTGTTTTTGCCCAATGCATTTTCCGAATATGTAATCATTGCCATTTCGAATGGACAATCACTCTTCTGCAACTCATTCATCAACAGCATATTCATAAAGTTGGTGAGGATTGCGGTTTCCAATCTGAATTGCAAAATGTAGGCGTCATCTCGGCTGATGTCTGGGTTCAGAGTGTCGGGCATTCTGAAAAAGCACTGGCTGATGTCCATTCTTGCGTTCCAATTGTCGGAGTTTGCGTCGGCATAGTCGGGCAGTTTCTCCACCTCTTTTATGTCGGAGTATTTTTTTGTTGCTGATATGCTTTCAGCGTTAGGATCCACGTCGCCAATTATTATAATAGCCTGACTGCCATTGTATTGGTTGACGATTCTTGTGATGGTTCTTTCTCCTTTGGGTGCGTCCTTGTTCACGTTTCGCTTGATGTAGTAGCGGATGCCGTTGCTGAGTGTTCCGCTATGGATGGAGGTATCAGTAGAAATAAAATTCTTCTCGCCTGATACGTAAACCTGTGCGTTAAGTCTGTGTCCAAAAACAACTGACAATATAAGAATTGTCCAAGTGATGAATAATGATTTTTTGTTCATTTTTTTGAGGTTTTAATGATTGATACTTTTGAGTTCCGCATTGCGCACTGCCGAACTGCGGTGCAAATTTAGAATGGGAAATTTTCACGGTCAATAGGGTGGGGTATTTGACTCGCCGTTAGGGACATTCGGATGCTTTCCAATTGTCACAATGCGCTTTCTAAGTATCCCTAATACGCTATCGCACTTGCATATATTGCGGATTATTGGTTATTTTGCCTTGTGAAATTTTTATAGTTATGAAGAAGATACCTCGTGTTGTTTTTTACGATTATTGTGTGATGAGTATGGCTCTCGTGCTCTTCATTGTGCTTTTGGAGCCGTTTGGAACCCGAAATTTTCTCCAAAATAACGATAATCCGTATGTCTATTTCTTTTTGGAGTTTTTCCCATTTCTCCTGCATTTCGTTGTCTGCGATTGGGTGGTTTCGCATTGTCTGAGATTTCCTTCCGACTACTCGCAAACTTTTGATTATCAGATGAAACGCCTATTGCTGATATTCGTTCCCGATGTGTTGCTGAATGCGCTTTTTAACGGATTGTATTTCCGTGTTCTTGGTTTTGGATGGGATGGCTTTTGTACTTATACATTTCCGATGTATCTCCACGTGCTTAAGGAGGCTGTCTTCGTGGGGCTTTTCTTCTTTGTAGGATATGCGTATATAACGGTGATACGCATTCAGCGCTTTCAGATTGAGGAACTTAAATCGCTGAACAGCCTTATAGAGAAGGAGCAACAAAGTAGCGCTTGCGCTGAAATTTCCGCATCAGAGAAAAAAATAATCTTGCCAAACGACGGGCGCGATAGTTTTGCGGTGTCGCCAAGCGAGATTGTCTATCTCGAGAGCGTGGGTAATTATGTTAACGTTGTGTATTTCAGCGAGATGGATGTATCGCAGAAACGCCTTCGCAGTTCGCTGAAGGATGTGGAGACCGCGCTTTCTGATTATGCTTTTATTGTGCACGTCCACAGGGCGTTTGTTGTCAATCTCCGCTTCGTGACACAGGTTTCGGGCAATTCGGCGGGCTACAAGTTGCAGTTGTTCGGCTCCGACAAGATAATCCCCGTCTCGAAGGCAAATATCAGGAATTTCAAGGAAAAGATAAAATCTTGATTCGTGTTTGTTGATTATTTGCTATATTTGCAGAATTGAAATATAAAACTTGCTTCTTCTATGGGAATATTTGTGAATCCGGGAAATAAGGACTTTGAGTATACTATCAATAGTTCTATATATGTGGATAAGACTATGATGATCGCTGAGGTGAATAAATTATTCAACTCTCGGGAGAATTTTATGTGCGTGTCTCGTCCGCGTAGGTTTGGAAAATCTATTGCGGTGGGTATGCTTGTCGCTTATTATTCAAAGGGTTGCGATTCCCGCGAGATGTTCAGTAATCTAAAGATCGCCAATGATCCCAGTTTCGAGAGTCACTTGAACAAGTGTAATGTAATCAAGTTTGACCTCAATAAATTCTGGACCGAGGCCAAGAATAGCACCAAACTTTTCTATAATGTAGAGGTTGCTATCAATAAGGAACTTAAAGAAGAATTCCCTGATGTTGAGATCGACGTTAATAGTCATCTCAGCGAGGTGATATTGACTATTTATCAGCGTACCGGCGAACGGTTTGTGTTCTTTATGGACGAGTACGATGTTTTGCTTAGGGAGAAGGTTAGCGCCGAACTTTTTGAACTATATCTCGATTTTCTGCGCCGTCTGTTCAAGAACAATGATTTGCGTCCGGCTTTTTATCTTGCATATCTTACTGGAATTCTGCCGATTGTAAGGGACAGGATTCAGAGCAAACTTAATGAGTTTGACGAATATACCATAATGCGTCCCGGTCCATTGGCCGAGTTCACGGGAATTACCTACGATGAGACAAAGGCTCTATGCGCCAAATACGATATGGATTTTGATGAGTGCAAGAGTTGGTACGATGGCTACGTGGTAAACGATATTGAGATTTTTGCTCCTAAATCTGTGGTCTCGTCGATGAGGTTTCGTGAGTACGATTCGTATTGGGGCATTACAGGTAGTTATGAGGCTATTTCTGAGTATATCAACCTTGATTTTGACGGCATTCTGAATGATGTGCAACTAATGCTGGCGGGTAAGTCTGTGTCTGTGAATGTGTTGTCGTTTATGAACACTATGACTGATTTCAACTCCAAGCACGATGTGTTCACGTATCTTATTCATCTTGGCTATCTTGGCTACCTGAAGAAAGAGAAGCGATGCTTTATTCCCAATTATGAAGTGCGTATGCAGTGGGAACTTGCTATTGAGCGTGCGTCGAATTTCAAGATTGTGGCCGATAGTATTCGCGATTCCGAGGAACTGTTGGAGCGCACTCTCGATGGCGATGCCGAGTTTGTGGCTGAGGCTCTCAACAAGGCGCACAAGAGTCTTTGTCATCCGCTCAAATACAACAACGAGTCAGCATTCCAGGTGTCTATGGTGATGGCTTATTACACAGCACGCAACAATTATTTCGTGGTTCAGGAATTCCCCTCGGGACGTGGTTTTGCCGATATTGCGCTGATACCTTTCCAACCCAATATGCCGGCTATTGTTGTAGAACTTAAAGTTAATGGTACAAGTGGATTGGCTCTCAGTCAGATACACAAAAGGGAATATGATACCGCCTTCCGCAATTATCGTGGCGATGTGCTCTTTGTCGGCGTTAGTTACGACAAGGAGACAGGTGTCCACGAATGTAAGATGGAACGAGTTGTAAGATAAAAGATTGCGTTCTGTTTATGAAATGACTTATAAACCCTGTTTGTTAATTTTTTGTTAATTGTAATGTTTCCGTTTTTTTTTTTTAGTTTCCATTACTTTTGCCGTTATAGATATTAACTAACGGATTTACATTATGAGAAACAAACTAAGGGTTTTAATTTTTGCAATTTTGGCCTGTGCGCAGTTGTCTTGTATGGCCCAACAGACAGGACAAACTTCAATCGTCTCCTTGAAGATGTTTGATGCACAGAAGGTTATTACTTGGGATGATAATTTTCAGCCCCGACAGACGCTTACAGTTGATGAGTTCCCTTTTGAACTCGGAGGCGGATACGAGTCTATAGCCAATCATCTGGATTCTATTGTGGCGAAGCACGGCTTCCTGAAGAAGGGAAGGGGATTGTCTGATATTTTATCAGATACTTCTTTCGTACCGACAAACGTTCTTGATGTAACACTTGTTGACGCAAAAAGTGATATAGTAAAAAATTATGTTGTAATGGACGAGCATTCCAATAAACTATATATTCTTGTAAAAAACGGAAAGAAGTCAAAAGAAACCCCTATTGTTTCGGATATTACATTGTCTCGCCTGATATGGTCTATTATTATTCCTCCTATTCCTGAAGTCCCTGATTTTGATGCCGAGGAAATCAAAGCAAAGCGCGAAGTCGCAGAAAAATATGTGGCTTCGGTGCTTGATGGGGGAGAGATTAAGTCTGCCTATCTTTTGGACCCGAATGCTGACAAGGAAGAGAAGATTCGTGGATTCTCTGTAATTCACTGTTCTGACGAGATACCTGAAAATCATTTAGTCTCGATACTTTCAGGCAGCACTTCTTATGTTTACAGCAATGTGGCAAAGAATTGTGTGTTCTTGCCTGATGTGGCTCTTGCGATAGAAAAGGATGGGCAGTCAATCGATGTCTTGATAGCCTTCTATTGTGGAACGATTGGATTCTACACCTCTGATTTCTCCGTGGCTAAGGAGTTGTCATCCAAAGGTTATGAAGAAGTACTCAGTTCTGTTATGAAATTTTTCCCTAATGATGAATACCTAAAACATTATAAAAGATGAAAAGATTTTTAGTAAGAATATTGTCAACTTTATTGTTGTTCATTACTGTCTTTCAGATGGTAGAGGCACAGACTATGCACGTTACTCTTTTCATAAATGAGAACGAACAACCTATGCCTCCGGATTATGTAGACCGCAGGCCGGATCGCAGGGCCGATATGAACAATATGTATGAGTTTTTCAAGACAATAGCCAATACGATTGGTTATCGTTATAGTTGTACAAGGAACAGTGATCAATTGTTCACTTCGGATCAAGTAATGAGAGAGATGCGCAGATTGCAACAGCCTGGCGTGGTAGGACCTAATGATATTGTTGTATTCTATTACGGAGGACACGGTTACAATGATTTGTCCAATGAGTGGCCTACTTTTGCTTTGTTGGATTATAACAAAAAAAAGTGTAGACAAACCGATGTGAAAAATGAACTAGATAAAATACCAAATAAACCGAAATTGGTATTATGCATTGCAGGCTGTTGTAATAGTATTCATTATCCCAAAGGCAGTGGCGGTACTATTGAACCATTGCCTATTGGCTCTGATCCTGTTGCTATTAAGAAACTTTTTACAGGATTCTCTGGCAACAAGTCAATTATGGTATCTTCAAGTAGACAGGGACAAGTCTCTTATAGTCTTACTGGAGGTCCGATTTTAGGTTCTATATTTGGAATTTGTTTAAGAAGGGCTATCTATCGAGTTGATATGTACTCTGATTGGAATAAAGTACTTGAAAAGGCAAGACTTGAGACTATGGATTTAACAAAAGAACCAACTGATTTTAAAGATGGACAGCAACAACCCCAATTTGAAATTTCTGCCGTTGGTGGTGGCAGGAGTGCCGTGGTCAAATCTGTAAAACTAATACCAAACGAAATTCATAATGGCGAGAAGACTCTCGGAATACATATGAATTTGGATGCTTCTGGTTATATCGGCCATAAATTGAATGTATCTGCTTATTTGTATTCTGAACCTGGGAAAAGTGTTAAATCTCTTAATTCGGGAGGTTCTTATGTTACTATCAAAGGTGAGGTGGGGGCTGGAAAGAACTTTACTCCTAATTCTGACGGTTTATGTTTTGTTGACCTATTTATCCCAAACAATGAGCTTTATATAACTTCTTCAGGAACTTATTATGTTAGGGTGATTGTTTTTGATGGAGGTTCTAAAATTACTAACTCCGGATATAATAGTGTTTATCTTTCTCTCGACAAGACTCCTGATCTATGGTATAAAGAAGGTAGATGGTATTATGATAAAGAGGATTATACAAATGCTGTTCCTTGTTTCCGTAAGGCCGCGGAACAAGGACATATTGATGCTCAATATTTTCTTGGAGTTTGCTATCATTGGGGCTTGGGAGTTTCAAAGAATGATTGCGAGGCGGAAAAATTGTGGCGCAAGTTAGCAGTACAAGGTGATCCTGATGGTGAGTATGCGTTGGGTCTTTGTTATAAAGAAGGAATATGTGTTCCGATGAATTATGATCAAGCAGTAAAATGGTTTCAAAAATCTGCGTCCCAAAATCATGCTTTAGCCTGGCGTCAATTAGGTTGGTGCTATAAAAATGGAGAAGGTGTTCCTCAGAATCTTGATGAGGCGAAAAAATGCTTCCGTAAGGCAGTTGATTTGGGAGATGAGGATTCGAAAGAGATATTAAAGGAATATTTTAGTAACTAATTAATTAACGATATGAATCAGATAATTAAATCTTTTTTTGTTTTTGCTTTTTTGTGTCTGCTATGCTCCAATGTAACAGTGGCACAGAAATGTAGACAATGCGGTACTTCTTTGGCTTCCAATGCCAAGTTTTGTCAGGAGTGTGGCACAAAAGTGTCTGTGACTACTTCTTCTGTAGAGAAGAAAATTTGGTTTTCAAGTATTAATCTTGTGCCTGGCGAAGTTGTTAATGGAGTCAATATGGGTCTTGGCGTTCATTTAAGTTTTCATATTCATGGATATAAGGGGCAGAATATGACCTTTATGATTGAACTTTTTGATAAGGACGGATATCCTATAGCAGGCCATTATCCTGACGTCGTTCCAAGTTACGATCAGTGTGTTTATAATGATTATACAGTTTATTTTTCTGAGAAGGAGAATGGTTTTCATAATGCAATTATCTCTGCTGATAATTATAGTGTTCGTGCTTATTGGGGGGATGGTGATATACCAGGAACTTGGTCTAAATCAACATATATTACACCTGATGGATTCGCTCTATCTGAAGCTGGTAAGTGGTATCATAAAGGTTGTCAGTATTTAGAAAAAGATGATAATACTAATGCATTTTCTTGTTTTCGTAAGGCCGCGGAACTAGGCGATTTTTATGGTCAAGCCCGTCTTGGACAATGTTATATAAATGGCAGTGGTGTGCCCCGAAATTATTCTGAGGCTGTTAAATGGTTTCGTAAGGCTGCAAATCAAGGTGTTCCTACAGCACAAGAAAGACTTGGTTATTGCTACGAAAATGGTCTTGGTGTGACAAAGGATATTTCTCTGGCTGTTTCGTGGTATCGAAAGGCGGCTGAAAACAATTATTCCCTTGCTAGGAATAGATTAAAGGCTTTAGGATATTAATTCTCAACCCGCGACTAATTGTCACGCTTTGAATTTCAATCAACTGGTTGCAAAATGTAACTGTTTAAAAACAACACCCCCCAACCGAAATCTCTTTCGATTGGGGGGGGCTTTATGTTGCCCGTAGAGACGCACGGCCGTGCGTCTCTACAAAAATGCAATCCGATTAGCAAATCAAATCCTTTCCTGTCATCTCCTTAGGCTGCTCGAGGCCCATAATGTGGAGGATAGATGGAGCAACGTCGGCGAGGACGCCGTTCTTTACCTTGGCGTTCTTGTTCTCTGTTACGTAGATGAAAGGAACTGGATTCAATGAGTGGGCTGTGTTTGGTGAGCCGTCAGCGTTGAGGGCGTTGTCAGCGTTGCCGTGGTCAGCGATGATTACTGTCTCGTAACCCTTGGCCTTGGCAGCCCCTACAACCTCCTTTACGCAAGAGTCAACAGCCTGAACCGCCTTCTCGATTGCTGGGTAAACGCCTGTGTGACCTACCATATCGCAGTTTGCGAAGTTTACAACGATGAAGTCGAACTTCTCGGTGTTGATAGCCTCTACGAGTTTGTGCTTAACGCCGTAGGCCGACATTTCAGGCTGAAGGTCGTATGTGGCAACCTTTGGAGAAGCCACGAGGATGCGCTCCTCGCCGTCGTATGGAGTCTCGCGACCGCCGTTGAAGAAGAATGTTACGTGAGCGTACTTCTCAGTCTCTGCAGTGTGAAGCTGCTTGAGGCCCTTAGAAGCGAGATACTCGCCGAGTGTGTTTGTTACGTTCTCCTTAGGGAAGAGGATGTGAACGCCTGTGAATGAATTGTCGTATGGAGTCATGCAGTAGTACTGGAGGCCTGGGATGGTCTTCATACCCTGCTCTGGCATATCCTGCTGAGTGAGAACGATTGTGAGCTCCTTGGCGCGGTCGTTGCGGTAGTTGAAGAAGATTACAACGTCGCCTTCCTTGATGGTGCCGTCAACATTAGAGTTGATGAGTGGC
>JAZUEG010000395.1:0-29025 GCA_045640025.1 Bacteroidales bacterium | reverse complement strand
TCCTAAGACCGCTTGGCCTCCGACTTAGTTTCGGGCGCCCAGATACATCCGGCCTCGCTCCATGGATAGTCCTTTCCTGTAAGAGTGTCCTTGATTCCGGTGGGTGATGTCAGCTTGCTGAAATCGAGATTTGTGCGTGTCCAGTGTATCAGGTCAAACGATTTCATTAGCACCAGGCCCTGATTGTTTCCCCATCCGTAGGTCATGCCGTCGCGCTCCCACTCGGTGTCGCGGTATTCTGAGATCTCGCGCATCTCAAATTTCCTTACGGTGTCGTTCTTGAATCTCTCCACCTGAGCCTTGCTCGAGAATATGTGGAGGTCGGTCATGGCCAGATAGAATCCGCCGTCGGGTCCGCGGAAAATGTGCGGGTCGCGTATACCGTGCTGCTTGGCAATGGTGTCGCCCCAGATTATGGCGTCGCCGTTGTTTAGCGCGGTCCAGTTGTAGCTGTCGTAGCTGATGGCCATGTGGAGGCTGTGGTCCTGATCGCGGTGGTATACCATGGCGTAGGCGCCCATCTCGCTCTCGTCGGGAATCTTGTTGGCCTGTTTCTCAGGCTGTGTGGCGCAGGCCGATATCATCATTGCCGATACCATGGCCGACGCCAGAATCAAATTATTTTTCATAAACTAAAAAATGTTTGTTGTTGATATTAAGTGTTTTGTTTCTAATAAAATCAAATCTCCTCGAAATCCACATCCTGGCTCAGGTCCGATATTTTGGGTTTCGGGCGCTTGGTGGCCTCGGGATTCTGGCTTATAATAGTTTTGCCCTCCTGGTCCTTGGCCATCTTCCTCACGTCGTCTATGGTGGGAGTACGCCTTGGCCGGAAGAATATCGCCCAGGTAATCACCCTCGACAGCAGGATGCCTATCAGTAGAAAAAATAGAAAAGTCATAGTGCAATGCTTTAATTGTGCCGGCCGTTATCTCAGAAAGATAACGACTTCGGTACGGCGGTTTTTCTTCTTGTTGTCGTCGCTGGTGTTGGGCACCAGTGGGCTGTACATTCCGCGGCCCGATGCCGTGTATGCCGATCCCGGCAGAGTGCTGTTGGCAGCTAATACAGAAATTACAGCGGCCGATCTTCTGGCACTCAGCTCCAGCAGGTTCTTGGCCTGGCCGTTGGCGTCGGTGTGCGATATCACCTGCACACGGCAGTTCTCGTTCAGGGTAAGTACAGCTGATAGCTTTTTTATTACAGCGTCGCCCTTGGTGGAGATCTCGGTGCCGGTGGCGGTCTTGAAGAGGAAGTCGTTGCTGATGGTCATTACAATGTTGCCGCCCACAGCCTGGGCGTATGCGTCGCTCTGATTGGTGCCCTGAATGCTCTTGTTGACTGCGAACAGGAGATTCTGTAGCTCTCGCTGCTGGTTCTCGTCCAGGCTGCGGAGGCTGTCCTCTGTGGCCGACTGCATGGCCAGCAGGTTCATGAGGCTGTCGGCGGTGCGGGTCTTGCGGGCGAGTTTGGCCTTCTCCTCGTTAAACTCGTTGATGGAGTTTACGAGGCTCTGGTTCAGCGATGCTTTGTCGCCGGTCAGCTGCTGGTTTTCCTGTGTCAGCTTGTTTACGCCGAGGTCTTTCTCGGAGATGCTGGATTTCAGCATGTTGGTGGTCTTGTTGAATTCGGCCACGGTGTTGTTGAATACACGGTTGAGGCTGTCGAGCGACTTGCGTCCGTTGCTTACAGCTGTGTCGTATTTTTTCTTGGTGACCACGCACGAGCTCATCATGCACGAAAATGCTATTAATGAGAGTAGTGTGATAGCTAATGTCTTTCTCATGGTAGATGTCGGTTAGAGTTTTTATTTTATTTATTTCCCCAAAAGTAAACATTTTTATTATACAAATTCATTTTTTAACAAAACATAACAATAATATATGTTATTTTTGGGGCGTTAATCTATAAAAGGTATATCCATTATGAAGAAAATCATGCTTACAATCGCGGCATCGGCACTCATGACCGCATCCATCCACGCACAGACATATCTGGAGGGCAATGTTACCGACTCTAAGACCGGTGAGGCGCTCCCGTTTGTAAATATAGCCGTATCAGGCACTTCGGTGGGAACCATCAGCGACCTCAACGGCGAGTTTAAGCTCACAGTGCCCGAAAACATGATAGGCAAGGAGCTGATGTTCTCGTCGGTAGGTTTCAGCCCGGCATCCTACAAGATTGTGCAGGTGCAGAATCAGCGTGTGGCCGTTCAGCTGGAGCCTATGGACCTCAAGATAGAGGAGGTGGTGGTAACCGACAAGAGCGAGGCCGGCCGCAAGCTGGTGAAAAATGCGCTCGATAATGTATCGTCCAAGTATGTGGACTGCGATTACGCCTTTGCCGGCAATTATCATAATGTCTATACCGGCGGAGGCGAGGTGCGCACCGCCGATTACGTATTCAATGCCTACGATGCGACCGGCTATAAGCGCGGCGAGGGCAATAACGCATTCGAGGCATTCAATTTCAAGTTTGTATCCACCAAGAGGGATTTCAAGGTGTCCACATATCAGCAGGGAGTCAATTATCTGGCCTTTGTGCAGGGGCTCGATCCTGTGCGCTATCAGCTGGGTGTAATGAACAGCGCCACGCTCAGGGATTTCGATTTCAAGATAAAGAGCGAGACCGCCGACCGATATGTAATCGACTTTAGCTGCAATAAACCATCTCTCTTGAATACAGGCGCTTGCTCACCAACCAAATATTCGGGAACCATCACCATCCTCAAGCAGGACAATGTGGTGGTGGAATCGGAGTATCAGCTCCAGGTAAGGAACATAAATATGGACGGCCTCTCGATAGCTGAGGGCTCCGGAAATGCCGCCATTAGCTGCAAAATCACTTATGACAAATTCACCAGCAAATATGCCATGAAGAGCATACAGGCCCGTATAGATGTGAAGGGTGCAGCTGATGGCGATTATCAGATAGCCGATGATGTGACCGTGACTTCGGTGAATTACAAAGTGCCCGGCAAAATTAACGGAAAGGTCTTTTTTTCGAGATAGTGAGTTATTTTTTTAGATTTTTTTATTATATTTGCGATGGCTAAAATGTATTAGCTGATACAAAACTACATAGATGAAACGTACAGTACTTGAGATGCTGAAAGAGGCATCCAACCAGTTTAAGAACAATATTTACGTATCCGACAAGACCGACAACGGATGGCAGGGCCTGTCGTTTGAGGAGGTAGACCAGATGTCGGATCTGCTGGCCATAGGTCTCATGGGCCGGGGCGCCATGCCTTGCGACAAGATAGCTATAATATCGGAGGGCCGCAGCTCTTGGATTGTTTCGGAATATGCCATTCTGAAAACGAGGGCTGTATCTGTGCCTCTGAGCGTGAAGCTGCAGTCGGAGGAGATCTTGTTCCGCATCAAGCACTCGGAATCCAAGTTTCTGTTTGTTTCGCAAAACTGCATCTCCAAGGCAATCGAGATGGCCAAGGAGCTGAATGAGCTGGGCGTAAAGATTATTTATCTCGATAGCCAAACTCCTGACTGCGAATCGTATAAGAGTGCGCTGAATGATTTTGTGCTTTATGACGATTTGCTCTCATTCGGCAAGGATCATTACGACGAATATCACGAGAAGCTGAAACAGAGAATGGAAAGTGTTACCGAGGACGATATTGTGACCATCAGCTACACATCCGGCACTACAGGAAATCCCAAGGGCATAATGCTTACCCACCTGAACTACTGGGCCAACTCGCACGACGCTGTACAGTTTTTCAGGCTCGAGAACAATTTCTCCACATTGGTGATTCTCCCTCTCGACCACTCGTTTGCCCATACCATAGGTTTCTACTGCGCTCTGCTCTGCAGCATAACTCTCTATTTTGTGGATGCGCGCGGAGGTATGCGCAATCAGCTGAAAAACCTTGTGCCTAATATCAAGGAGGTGCAGCCCGACTTTATGCTGAGCGTGCCTGCCATTACCGGCAACTTCATGAGGAAGATTCAGGACAGCGTGGCCGACAGCGGCAAGTTCGCCAACTGGCTTTTCAAGCTGGGCCTCAAGAACGGTATCCTATTCCACGGCGATGGTTTCCAAAAGCCGGGAATCCTGGGCTGGCTGTTCAGGTATCCTATCTACAAGCTGGCCGACAAGCTGGTATTCAGCAAGGTGCGCAAGGTTTTCGGCCCCAACTTCAAGTTCTTTGTGGGCGGCGGCGCCATGCTCGAGATCAAGCAGCAGCAGTTTTTCAACTGCATAGGCGCGCCTGTAATGCAGGGCTACGGACTGTCGGAGGCCTCGCCGATTATCAGCGTCAACCAGAGGCACCGTCATAAATTCGGATCGTCGGGCGGAGTATTGAGCGGTATCGACTGCAAGATTCTGGATCCCGACGGCAGGGAACTTCCTGTAGGCGAGAAGGGTTTTGTGGCCATCAAGGGCCTGAATGTGATGAAGGGCTATTTCAAGAACGACAAGGCCACCGCCGAGGTGATAGACAGCGAGGGACGACTGAACACCGGCGATATGGGATACATGGACAACGACAATTTCCTCTTTGTGACCGGCCGCGAGAAGGCTCTCCTGATAAGCGCCGACGGCGAGAAGTATTCGCCCGAGGAGATTGAGGACGCGGTATCCAACTGTTCGGAGTTTATATTGCAGTGCGTACTGTACAACGACCATTGCAAATACACCACGGCCGTAGTCACCATCGACAAGAACCGCCTGAAAAACTACGCTCAGGCTCACGGAATTACATCCGGCGAAAAACTCCTGGAGGTGGTTACAGATTCGTTCTTCAGCTTTACCCACGATTTCTCATACAAGAACAGTTTTCCCCGCCAGTGGATTCCTTCGGTATTCCACATTGCCCCGGAGCCATTCTCGGAGCAGAACGGAATGGTAAACTCCACCATGAAGATTATGAGATTCAAGGTGATAGCTAATTACAAGGAAGCCATTGACCGCATGAATACCGTGGACGGCAAGGCCGAGAATCAGAAGATAAACATTGCAACTTTGTCAAAGATGATTTCGTAAGTTATATATAAAAAGTGTGTTTCCTGAAAGAGTCATTTTCTCGAAATTCACTTTTTTTTATAATAATCAAAATTTTTTGGCTAAATATTTGCAATAATCTTCAATATTAAATATCTTTGTCGCTCAATAATCCAAATTAATAATTAATTGCCATGGATCACATTGTAAGTTCAGGAAATATGAAGACCCCTTGGGTCAATTTCGATCCCGATAAAGGGTTGATAGAGCTTGGCGGACGTTCCATCCCGGAGAACACCGAGCTTGTATATCGTCCTCTTATCGAGTGGATTGAGGAGTATGTCCAGAATCCAAAGGATGTTACCAATGTGAAGGTGGATTTCGAATACTTCAATTCAAGCTCAGCCAAATATCTTATCAGATTCCTGGAGTATTTCACTACTCTGAGGGACAACAACAAGGAAATCAACATCAACTGGTATTACGACGATGACGAATTGCTGGAGTACGGTGAGGATTTCCAGGATGTATTGGAGCTGAAGTTCAATTTCTATCCAAGCAAGGATATGAGAAAATTCTAAGATTTTTTTCTTTTTCCCCACTATATTTTTTTTATTGCACATAGTTTATTTTTTCCTGAAATATAATTTATTTTGTATTTCAGGTTTTTTTATGCATATTTGGGAACTGAATTTTTAGACTTATAGAATTATGAAAAACCTTACTACAGCCCACTATTCTGTAAAACAGAGTCTTATGAGCGAGCTCATCAACGGAGCATCGTCCAGCAACAATTCCGTATATACCAATACCAAGATATCACTGCTAAACAATGCGATAGTGTTTCCCGTGCCGGCGGAGTTCAAGATAGATATTTTTACAGCCAAGCTTACCGAGTATCTCAATCAGGACCTCAAGGCCGATACGGCAGTGGAGCGCGTGGGCGATGATATATTCTTTCTCCCGTTTTCCACAATAGTGCTCATCAAGAAGGCCGTAGTATATCATCTGGTGGATAATCACTTGTATGTAAACGTGGTACCCGTCAAGGAGATGCAGACCGCCAACTACAAGGAAGGCGCAATATCCGGATTCCTGTCGCAGGGCAAGAGCGACAAGATTTTCGAGTTTGTGGAAAATTATGTGATGAGCCAGTTCTATGCGCAGGGCATCGATTCGGTGCGTCCATACGGCAGATACTTCCTTACCGGCAGCATGGGCCTTTCCACCATACTGGCCAGCCACATGGAGCCCGGCGAGAAGATTCTGGCCAAGCTCGATATCCACAAGATAGAGCAGTCTACCAGCGGAATAACCACCACCGAGAAGGATGAGGCCTTCTATCTCTGCACCACCAATGGATCGTATCTCATTGTTCTGGACGACAATCTCCAGGAGAAATACATTGAAAACCTCTCGGAGCAGGAGATGAAGATTACCACCAAGCTTACACGCGATCTGGTATCGTGCGGATTTACCCAGTGGCTCTGCACCCGCGACAACAACAAGCTCTTTGCCGAAGTGTCTCCGCTCAGCAACAAGACAGCCGACGAGAAACTCAACTGCTTTGCCCAGCTCCACTTCAACAACGCCGAGGAGCCTGCCGACAAGATTCAGGCAGCTGATATGTTGCATTTGTATGCCAAACTCAACAACAACAGTCCTTTCGCCAACTTCGAGGCATCGCTCATAGAATACAGCGCAAGGCTTCATCAGACATCTCCCGATGTAAGCGAGGAGTCGGTGGCCGTAAAACTCATGGAGAGCGCCAACTCACTATTGTCGGAGAGCGACTTTGAGGGCAAGCTCAAGGTATTTCTGTCGCAATACAAATTTACATCGCAGGAGCTGTTGGCACTCATCTTCGTTATCAGCAGGGCCAAAAACCGTATAGCTGATACCAAGATTTTCGCATCCGTGATGTCGGACCTCAAGGCAAGGTATTATAAGATGGATTCTGATTCGCTAAACCGTGCATTTGTAAGCCTCTCCATAGCCAAGAAACTTAATATGATAGGAGAGAGGGAGGCCGCGGCGGTTTTTGCAGCTGAAGCCTATGACAATGCCGGACACAACTACGCATCGCTGATGGCACCCGGCCTCGATACCCTGCCCACCGATCCTGCCACAGGAGATTCCATAACGTACGAGGCCGCCACCGAGCTCTACAAGAGCGCCATTACCGACTCTGACCGACTGAAACACGCGATGACGATGGCCGAGCTGAAACCTCTCATCAAGAGCAACTTGGATAATGTACTGAAATATTCCACCAACAACGCCATCAATTCGAGATACACATCGGCCATTACAGTATTTGATGCCGAATCGTTTGCCAATTACAGCTACATGATGGGATCGGAGATAGATGGCAAGTTCAGCAAGCTGAGCAGCTCGTATATGCCTTCATCCACCGACTGGAGAAAACCATATTCGGGTTTCAAGTCGTGGGCACAGAAAGCCCAGCCTGATAGCTCCATCTCGTCGATCAAGCAATACGGCACACTCGTGGATACCAACAATTTTCATCTGCTCTATTCACTCGGCGAGCAGCTGTCGAGGTATTTCGATATTCAGGGAGTAGAAATGTACGTATTAGCTGGCCGAAACCAAGGAGTAGTGAGCAACGACGACGGCGAGACCAAGTACATCTACATCGACCAGGAACTGCTGGACGTGAACAATCCCAACTACATGAATGCCAGCGAGCTTACATTCATGCTTGCCAGGGAATATGCGGCGCTCAAGATAGGAATCTCGCGCCTTACATGCCATCCGCAGTGGCGCAGATACTCCAAGCTGGGAGTTATGAATATAGATGCCATACAGGGATTTGCCAACGACGCCGATTTCATTTCCAAGATTTCGGAATCCTACAACAGGGTGATGCTCTACAACAAGCTGATATCCACACCCGGATATTTCAATTTTGATGTGGAGGATGTGGCACATGCATCTTTGATGTTAGCTGATACACTTTCAACTGTGGAATACCAGGGCTCCGAGAAGATTTCTGATATCAAGGAACGTGAATACGCTGCCCTCAGCCTGCTGTCGGCTCAGATACTGGACCGCGTGGGCCTCATGATAACCGGAAACGTGGTATACGCCATCAAGGCCATCATCCACAACGAGCAGCAGGTGACAGCGGCCGGCGAATTTGCCAAGGATAATACAGTGGCGATGTATGCCACAATGCTGAATGCCGACGGCAAACCTGCTAATTATGACTTTGCCATGAGACTGGATTCTTTGCTTAGTTTTTATGTATCAGCTGATTACAAAAAATATTAAAAAAAACATTCATAATATTTGCAATATCGCTCTATAAGTAGTAATTTTGCATCGTCTTAAAAGGACACAATTGGATTGGTCCTTTCGTCTAACGGTTAGGACGCAAGATTTTCATTCTTGTAATACGGGTTCGATTCCCGTAGGGACTACAAAGGGTCGAGGTTGATAAAGCTTCGACCCTTTTCTTATTTTAAAATAATTATAGCCATGAATATTACCAGCACTTCGGATATAGATGAATACGTGGAGAACCACACCACCGAGGAAGACGAGGTTCTCCGACAGCTCCGCCGACACACCAACCTCACCAGCACTATGCCCCGTATGCTGTCGGGTCCTATGCAGGGCAAGCTTATGGAAATGCTTAGCCGTATGATAGCGCCCAAGTACATTGTTGAGATAGGCACTTTTACGGGCTATTCTGCCTACTGCCTCGCCAAGGGTCTCCAGCCTGGTGGCAAGCTCCACACCATAGAGGTGAAGGACGAGCTTGAGGAGCCGATCCTTGATTTCTTCGACAAGGCTGGCATCTCCGATAAGGTAGAACTTCATATAGGTGACGGTGCCCAAATAGTTAAGGAGCTTGACGTTACCTTCGATCTCGCTTTTGTCGACGGCGACAAGCGTCAATATCCAGAATACTACACCAACGTGTTCCAGAAGCTACGTGTGGGTGGCTACATGCTCATCGACAACGTGCTCTGGTACGATAAGGTGCTCACCGATCCCAAGGCCAACGACCCATACACCCGTGGCATCATAGAGATGAACGACCTCGTGCAGAATGACCCAAGGGTGGAGAACGTGCTGATACCGATTAGGGACGGATTGACACTGGTGAGGAAATTGAGAGATTAGAGTTTACAGATGCAGAGTTTCTTTTATCATATCGGACGCTATTCCCTGCTGATGAAGCGTGTTTTCACAAGACCTGAGAGATGGAGGGTTTTCTTCCGTAATGTTGTCAGGGATATCGAGAATGTAGGTATTAGCTCCATAATGATAGTGCTGATAATATCGCTTTTCATCGGCGCGGCCTGCGCCATTCAGATGAACAACGTGTTGCAGTATTCCTTTATCCCGAAGTATCTAATCGGCTTTGGCACAAGGGAGATATTGCTTTTGGAATTTTCGAGCACCATAGTATCGCTGATACTTGCTGGCAAGGTGGGCTCCAACATTGCATCCGAGCTCGGCACCATGCGTGTCACCGAGCAGATCGACGCCCTCGACATGATGGGCGTTAACAGCGCTGGATATCTCATATTGCCAAAAATCACGGCCTTCGTCTTGTTTGTGCCAGTTCTCATGGTTTTCAGCATCGCCATCGGCCTTGTGGGCGGATATATCGCATCGTTCATGATTAAGGGGCTGACAACCACGGATTATCTTCAGGGTATCACCATGATGTTCAGGCCATTCTTCATAGCTTATTCTGTAATCAAGTCGGTGGTGTTCGCGTTTATAATCTCGTCGGTATCAGCTTATTACGGATACTATACCGAGGGCGGAGCCATCGAGGTGGGCAAAACCTCCACACGCGCCGTGGTCAATAGCAGTATCATCGTGCTTTTGTTCAATCTTATTCTCACCAAGTTGTTGCTATGATAGAGGTCAGGAATGTATTTAAGGAGTTCGACGGCGTGAGTGTGCTCAACGATATCTGCGCCGAGTTTGAGCCAGGCAAGACCAATCTCACCATCGGTCAGTCTGGTTCTGGAAAAACCGTATTGCTGAAGTGCATCGCAGGTCTTCATCAGGTCTCTAACGGTGACATATTGTATGACGGCCGTTCTTTCGTGAGGATGAACGAGAAACAGCGCAAGGAAATCCGCAAGGAGATGGGAATGGTTTTTCAGGGAGGCGCGCTCTTCGACTCCAACACCGTGGAGGAGAATGTAATGTTTCCGCTCGAAATGTTTACCGATATGACTTACGAGGAGCGTCGCGAGCGGGCCAACTTCTGCCTGAAACGCGTGAATATCACCAATGCCAACAGCAAGTATCCGTCGGAGATTTCGGGCGGTATGCAGAAACGCGTGGCCATTGCCCGCGCCATTGCTCTCAATCCCAAATACTTGTATTGTGATGAGCCTAACTCTGGCCTCGATCCCGTGACCTCGATCCTCATCGACAACCTGATAAAGGAGATAACTCAGGAATACAACATTACTACCATCGTAAATACCCACGACATGAACTCCGTAATGGAGATCGGCGACAAGATTATCTTCATCTACAAGGGTCAGAAGCGCTGGCAGGGAACCTCGGCCGAGATCTTCGACACAGGAGTAAAGGAGCTCGACGATTTCGTATTCGCATCAGCGAGGATGAAACAGCTGAGGGATTTGAATAGGGGGTAGGGGGTTGGCATTTTTGATTTTTATTTTTTGATTTTTGGGAATTTGACGTTATATTTGCAAAGGACAATTTTTGATTTGTCCTTTGTTTGTATAACAGACAATTATATAAAAAATATACGGCATTAGTCATAATTCGCATTTAAAAGAAAAAGCCCGCAAAACTCTCTCTTTTAATCGCTGAACGGCTCAACGCATTGACAGAGATCAATACGTATCGGAAGCCTATTGTCCTCTCGTTTTTGTACAATGCCTGCACCTATGTGGTGTGGGTATCATTTTTATGAGAGGCGAGACGGGTTTTCTTTGCGGGCTTCCTGTCGAATGCGGATAGAAAGGCTCACACCCTTTTTTGTTGTTCATTCATTGGCCAATGCGTGAAAATCAATTATCATTATGATTCACATTGGCAATATCATAAAGCAAGAACTTGAAAAACAGGAGCGCACCATCGTTTGGCTCGCCAAGAAGTTGAAGTGCGACCATTCCAACATTTATTCCATTTTCCGTCGTGAGAGTATGGATACCGATTTGCTTCTAAGAATTTCCATAGCCTTGAATGTCAATTTCTTTCAATATTACGTCCACGAATATGAGGAAAATATGTGAAAATAATTCACAATTCTGTTATTAAAATTCATATATCCGTGAATTATTGTCACAAAAAATGCTTGGAAGGGTGGGGTGTGTTTTTTAATTTTGTGGGTGATGTTTAATCTTAAAAAAAATCAGAATGAAGAAGATTTTTTTGACTTTGTTTTTTGCGTTTTTCGCAATGGGGCTGATGGCGCAAGAAAATTTAAATTTTTGTGCTTTCCTTGCGGAAACTGTATCTCAGAAAAACATTAATAGTTCAGAATGGAGCCTGCCAGTTTATAAAAAGGCGATTGTTATGTTTAAATACAATGAATACATTGTAAGTCTTCTTACAGAGGATGGTTCTTGTGATTTTAAGATAAAAAGGATAGAACGTTCTCCTGAAGAAAGGGCTTTGAGTTATTCTGATGATAATTTTGTTGTTAAATTCGGAACTTATTATGTTGAGGACAATAAAGGAGGTGCTTGGGTGATAAAGCTAACTCCTGATGTCAGACAAAATAGACCGGATCGCAAAATGGCTGCGCGTTGTTACTTAATTATTCCTGATGTGGCTGCTGTATGCTACGAGGGATATATGTCTTGATTTGATTATTTGAAGGTTATGAAAAAGATTGAAAGTCTTTCAGATTATTTGAAGCAAGTCGAATTGCTTTATGCTGATCAGGATTTGTTATGTCCCCGGAAATTTTTCTATCGCGGACATGCCAGGGATAATTGGAAGCTTATTCCTAATGTGTTTAGAGATGATTCGCAACCATGTGATTATGAGTCTTTGTTGATTGAGAATGCAGAAAGACTGTTCCATGACATATTTCGGGAGAAGAAGGATTTCGTCTGCAAACTTGTTTTAATGCAACATTATGGTTTGCCAACAAGATTGCTTGATGTTACAACCAACCCTCTGATAGCACTCTTCTTCGCTTGTCAGGTAGCAAAAGAGTTCGATCATCAGAACGGTACGTGTGATGATGCAAATGGACGTGTCTATTATACAACTTTGAGCCGTTCTTTGCCTGATGTGTATGTTCATTCTATGGAGCGGTTGATTAAGAGTAAATTGATTAAGGATAATAATCCTGTTGAGTTTGGTTGTTTGAAGAAGTCGCTTGGAGATTTAGATTTGAGTGATGAACAATTGTTTGATTTGCTGGCGAGTCCTTTCCTTTATTTACCAGCATTGGATAATCCAAGAATAAGGGCTCAGCAAGGAGCATTTGTTGTTGTTCCCTTGGCTTATCATTCAGATGATGTATTCGACAAAGATAAATTGTTGATTTGTAGGAATTGGAGTGACTCAAAAGTCTTTGATGACGATTTTTTTGAGATTCCTAAAGAATGCAAACGCTCAATTCTTTGTGAATTGGATCGATGTGGTATAAATGAAGCTATTGTTTATCCAGATATTGAACACCAAATGAAATATGTTCAATGGAAAACTCAGATAGAAAATCCAGTATTGAAAAATGGTTTAACGTAAAACAATTGTAATAAAATGAAAAAGTTCGTATTATTGTTACTGTTTCTTGTGTCTTCTCTTTGGGGTGTTGCACAGGATGAATTTGAATATTTAACTGCTTCTGAAATATATAATTTGTCTTTGAGTTATGAAGAACGAGGCAATTATCAGTTGGCTCTTAAAGGTTATACTATGGTAGCTAACACAGGGAATGCGGAAGCGATGTATAGGTTAGGAAGTATGTATTTTTGGGGAACGGGTGTTAACCGGAATTATAAAAAGGCTTTTAAATGGTTTCGGCTTTCCGCTGATAAGAATTTTTCTCTTTCTTATTTTTATGTTGGCTATTTATATTATTATGGCTATGGCGTAAAACGTGATTACATTTTGGCTTTTAATTGGTTCAATATGGCGGTGGAAAATAATGATACTAAAGCATATTACGACCTTGCTTATTGTTATCACAATGGATATGGTTGTTCTCGTAGCGATAGTAAGTTTTTTTATTATATGAAATTGGCAGCTGACTCGGGAGATTCGCGAGCTTTCAATGATGTTGCATTGTGTTACGTAACAGGCACAGGTGTTCAGAAGAATATGAAAGAGGCTATCTCATGGTACCAACGAGCTGCCAGAGAAGGTAGTGATATAGCCAAACAGAACTTGAGACGTTTGGGGTATTCTTGGTAGGTAACAATATAAGTTTTGAACTTTTTGTAAGTAAAGTATATTAATTAAATTCTTGAATATGAAAAAGATAATATTATTGTTGTTATTCCTGATGGTGTCAGTATGTGGTATGGCTCAGGATGTATTGAACTTCAGAGCTACAAAGTTCAATTGTCGTTTTGTTAATCACGATACAGGAAAGTGGAAGCCGTGGAATGGTGTTCGGTATTGTGAGCTGATTATTACTTTCTCATTCAGCACTAATGCTCGTACCGTTTCTATTCATGGCGGTCAATATCCTCAAACTTATTCGATTTATGATAAGCGGGAAGGAACATATAATAATGGTTGCAAATTCATAAAATTCTATGCTTTCGATAAGTATAAGGATCGCTGTGTCATCGATGTTTGTTTTTATACGGATGATAGTATTGACATAACTGTGACTACGCCGGATTATGATGAGTTTGTTTATTATTGTTATTTCCTAAATTGATTTTGATATGTCGGACGAACCCAAATCAATTTTCTGCCATTGTTACTTATGTGGTAGAAATACTTATCATACTGTTCGGGCACATTATATTAATGATCTTACTGCTGAACAATCAGATCGGCTTGAATGTTGGCAGAATTGCTATCTCGTGCAGTGTGATGGTTGCCATTCTGTGATGTTTGCAAGCTCTTACGATTCACCTTTTGGCGGGGTGCCAGATGATTTATATGAGCCTGGATGCGAGTTTAGTGTGTATCCGAAATCAACGGATTTGTTTGTAAATGAAAAATTTCGTGAATGTCTGCCTCCTCACATTTATAAAATCTATTCAGAGTCAGTTACTGCCATTAACAGTCGGTGCAGTCAGTTGGCTATGATTGGTTTTAGGGCAACGGTGGAGGCTATATGTAAGGATTGGTACAAGTGTTCTCCCGAAGATGACGTGAAACTTGTAAATTTAATAGACAGACTTCATAACGACCATATAATATCGAAACTTGACAGACGGCGATTGCATTCCGTTAGGCTTGAGGGGAATGGCTCTGTTCACGAAATTGGTGAGGTATCTGACGATAGTTTGAAGATTGTAAAGGGTATTGTTGATAATATAATTGATAGCCTTTATGTATTGGAGGATGCTTCCCAGATGTTGAAAACTCCTTTTGAATATGCTGAGTTTGAGATTCACTTGAATAAATGCATTGCCAAGATAAATGTTGGTGATGTTCGTACTCTTAAAAGGATTGTTCAGGAGGTTAAAGATGATCGCTTGGTAATGAGTGATTTAGATAGTTTCAAAGAGCATCTCAATAAGCGTATTCAGGATGGTAGTTATGAGTGCTTGACTATTGTTGATGAAAATCAATATAAGGTTGTTGCCAAAGTTGTGTTAGGGTAATTTAGATTGATTTGTAATATTTTTTTTGTAATCCTAAATAAAGAATATATCTTTGCAACACAATAATGACAAACAATGAGGATAATATCGCGAAGCACAATGGTTGAATATTATACCAATCATCCTGAGGCTGAGTCTGCTTTGGAGGATTGGTATCATAAAACCAAGAGTGCGCAATGGACTTGCTTTGCTGATATGCGCAAGACTTTCAATAGTGTTGATAGTGTTGGCAATCAGCATTATGTGTTCAATATAAAGGGAAATGATTTCAGACTTGTTGCAGTTGTTAAATTCACACCTCAGCAAGTTCTTATTCGTTTCATAGGAACACATGCCGAGTATGATAGAATTAAGGACATTTCAAATATCTGATATTATGGAAATCAAGGACGAGAAAACATATAAGATGGCTATGGCGAGGTTGGAGGAGCTTAATGCCGTGGTGGATGAGAATACGCCAAAGACTGATCCTTTGTATATTGAGTTGGATGAGTTGTTGGATGCTTTGGATGCTTATGAGGATATAGTTTATCCTATTCCCAAACCTTCTTTTATTGAGGTGCTGAAACTTCGTATGTATGAGATGGGCCTAACACAGTTGTCCTTATCAAATTTGATTGGTGTCAGCCCATCGTCAATAAGTAATTTTCTTTTGGGGAAATCCGAGCCCACAATTTCGGTCGCAAGAAAAATGAGTCAAAAGTTGAATATTGATCCTGCGATTGTTCTTGGTGTGTAAGCTTTTTTCTTTTATAATTTCCCTACGCCTTCCCAATATCCTCAATGCTAAGTCCTGTGGATTGGGCGATGGTTGCGACGTCTATGCCTAATTCCTTCATCTTTCGGGCAATATCGAGTTTGGCTTTGTCGTAACCTTCTGCTTGGCCTTCGTCATAGCCCTTGTCGAAACCGTTTTCGAATTCACTTTCCATAGCGTCCTTCTCGTTGTAATAGGCATCAATGTGCTGACGGTATGCGCGTTTCTGCTCGGGCGTCATGTTGTCGTAGTCCATTATCCTCTTGGCTTCAATGAGGCCAGGTGTTTGGGTGTCCTTGTTTATGGTGGATGATTTCAGAAAACTTATCCATTCTTCCAGCGACGACTTGGCGTATTCGTTGAAGTTCTTGATTCTTATTATGTAGTATTCAGGAAGAACGCTGTCGGCAGGGAACTGCGCCTTCTTTTTCTCTTCCAGGTCGTCCTCCTCGTTTTTTGTGAGCATCAGACGGTCTTTCTCGTGGATGCCTATCAGCTCGCTCTTGCCATGGTAGATATAGTCGTTGCCCTGTCCGAAATCGAAATAGAGAATGTTGATGGAATATACCTTGCTTATTTTGTCGTAGTTGTCGCCAAGGCTTACCATTTCCGTTATGGCCTTGCTTACGCCGTAGAGCATTCTCTCGATATAGTATTTGTATTTGGAGACCTGCACCTCTATTATTATGGTTTCTCCTTTGGAGTTCTTGGCCTTGATATCCACGCGGTTGAATTTGTCTGTCGATGACTCCTGATTGCCCTCGCTCTCAAGGAATTCGAGGATGGTGCATTTCTCGTTGAGAAGTACCGACACAAATCCTTCAAGAACAACGGCATTAGCCTTGTTCCTGAGAAGTCGCTTGATAGCCCAGTCAAATTTCACATAGTTCGCCATAGTATTTCCGTTTTGCGCAAAGTTAATAAAAAGTTTTCAAACAGGCATTTCTTGGATTCGAAATTTTCTTTTTTCTTCGTTCACGGTCATTTATGTTTTAGTAATGTCCGAAAAATACAATGAAAAGCGCGGAATTTTTTGTATGAATTTTTTTTCTGCAAAGCAATTATTCCGTAATCAGTTTTTTCAGTTCCTCCTTGTTTGGAAGTATCGTTTGGTATTTGCTTGCGAATATTTGTGTGTTGTTTTCGGGAAGAGTGATTTCCACCAACGTGTCACTTTTCTTTTTGCAAAGAACTATTCCAATAGTTTTGTTCTCGTGGTCTAATTTTACAAATCTGTCGTAATAGTTTACGTACATTTGCATTTGACCTAAATCCTGATGAGTAAGTTCCCCTATTTTAAGATCTATGAGTACAAAACATTGCAAGTATCTGTTGTAGAATACAAGATCTATATGGAAGTGCTTGTCCTCGATGCTTATTCTCTGCTGACGTCCTGCAAATGTATATCCTTTGCCAAGTTCCAACAGGAAGTTCTGAAGCTTGTCGATAATTTTCTCCTCCAATTTGGATTCCGAATATGATGATTGTTCGGTAAAACCTAAGAATTCCACAATGTACGGATCCTTGATTAAATCTTGTGGTTTTTCTATTATTTGTCCCTTTTGAGAGAGAGCCAATACCTCTTCCTTGTTTTTGGACAAAGCAAGCCTTTCGTAAAGGCTTGTATTGAATTGTCTTCTTAGTTCGCGTAGGCTCCAATTGCAGTTTTCTGCCTCTATTTCATAGAAATGTCTCTCCAACGGGTCTTCTATACCCATTAGAAATTGATAGTGAGACCAGCTTAATTTGAATTGCGCAGACACTGTCTGCGTAATTTGTGTGAAATAAGTTAGATAAAATTTACGCATTTGCTCTAAGTTTCTCTTAGAGAAGCCTTTGCCAAATTCCTTAGTTAACCTTTCTCCAAGGTTTTTCATTGTTTTTTGTCCATACTCTGCACGTTCTTTGCCTCCTTGCTCGTTTTCTACAATTGCTTTTCCTATTTCATAATAGGTGTTTACAATAGTAGTGTTTATTGTAGATACAATCGAGGATTTGCTGAATGTGATTAGTTCGGCTATCCTTTGATACAGATTATTGTCGTCGTTTATTGTGGATAAAGATTTTTCCATATTAGTGTTTTTTTTGCAAAATTAGTATTTTTCTTTTAATAGTTTTTCGTTACCCTAAATATTTATCCATTTTCTGATGGTTGTTATAAATATTTTTCATAACTTTGCAGAACTTAAATAAAAGTAATCATCATAAATGGAAAAGATTGATCTCTCTCTCCCTTACAAGGTTAAGGACATGAGCCTTGCCAAATTGGGACGTAAGAAACTTGAACTCGCTGAATCTCAGATGCCTGGTCTTATGGCTCTGAGAGCCAAATATTCCGATTCCAAGCCTCTGAAGGGCGCCAAGATTATGGGATCGCTCCACATGACAGTGCAGACTGCCGTGCTCATCGAGACTCTTACAGCTCTCGGCGCCGAGGTGCGCTGGGCAAGCTGCAACATTTTCTCCACTCAGGACGAGGCTGCCGCTGCGGTGGCCGAGCGTGGCGTTCCAGTGTTCGCATGGAAGGCCGAAAGCCTTGAGGAGTATTGGTGGTGCACTGAGCAGGCCTTGACATTCGCCGACGGCGTGGGTCCAGACCTGATTGTGGATGATGGTGGCGACGCTACTTTGATGCTTCATCTTGGTGTGGATGCCGAGAACGATCCAAAGATTCTCGAAAACCTGCCTTCGGGCGAGGACGCCATTCAGCTCTACAAGCGTATTCAGTTTGGTCTTTCAGCTGATGGCCAGAAATGGCACAAGCTCGTGAAGAACGTACGCGGAGTTTCCGAGGAGACAACCACAGGCGTTCATCGTCTTTACCAGATGAACGAGCAGGGCAAGCTCCTGTTCCCAGCCATCAACGTGAACGACTCTGTTACAAAGTCGAAGTTCGACAATCTCTACGGATGCCGTGAGTCTCTGGCCGACGGTATCAAGAGAGCCACCGATATCATGATTGCTGGCAAGGTGGTAGTGGTATGTGGCTACGGCGACGTGGGCAAGGGTTGCGCACGCTCCATGAGAGGTTTCGGAGCAAGAGTTCTCGTTACCGAGATCGACCCAATCTGCGCGCTCCAGGCCGCAATGGAGGGTTTCGAGGTTACCACAGTGGAAGGCGCTCTCTCTCAGGGCGATATCTATGTTACCTGCACAGGCAACCGCGATATCATCACCGCTGACCACATGAGCAAGATGAAGGACAAGGCCATCGTCTGCAACATTGGCCACTTCGACAACGAGATTATGATGGCCGACCTCGAGAAATGGCCTGGCATCAAGAAAGTTAATATCAAGCCTCAGGTTGACCAGTACTATTTCGAGGATGGTCACTCGGTGGTAATACTCGCAGAGGGCCGTCTCGTGAACCTCGGTTGCGCTACAGGTCACCCAAGCTTCGTGATGAGCAACTCGTTCACAAACCAGACACTCGCTCAGCTCGACCTCTGGCAGAAGAAATACGAGATTGGTGTTTACCGTCTGCCAAAGTACCTCGACGAGGAGGTTGCCCGCCTGCACCTTGCCAAACTCGGCGTAAAGCTCACAACACTCACCAAGGCTCAGGCCGACTATATCGGTGTGGACGTAAACGGTCCTTACAAGGCTGACCACTACAGATACTAGTTAAAGTAATTGAAGTGTTGAAGTAATTGAAGTGATTGATACTCTTCAGTTGCTGATATTACTTATTAAACAAGTTTTTTATTTTTTATTGCCTGCTATACTATGGGGAATTCGTTACGGGAGCAATCCTTGCAACGGGTTCCCTTTTTTTTGAGAAAGAATTAATCTGAATTTCATGTTTATTACAAGTTTTACAATTATCTTTGTAAGGTTTTACTCTACACAAATATATCTGCGATGAAAGTATTACTGATATCCACATCCGACAAGACCGGCGGTGCCGCCATAGCCTGTTCGCGCATACTCCATGCCCTCCGTGGCGCTGGAGTGGATGCCTCAATGCTGGTGCGCGACAAGGTTTCCGATGATCCCGATGTGCATTCGGTGAATACATCGTGGATGCGCAGGGCTATCAACTTTGCCGGATTCTGCATGGAACGGCTCAGGATTCTGCTGCATCTGGGTTTCCGCCGAAAAAACCTTTTTCAGGTATCTCTCGATAATTATGGAACTTACGGCCTGCTGAATAATCCTTTGGTGAAGGAAGCTGATGTGATAAATCTGCACTGGACCAGTCAGGGCATGGTAAGTCTGTATCAGCTGAAAAAACTACTAGAGCGTGGCAAGCGCATAGTGGTGACAATGCACGATATGCACAGTTTTACCGGAGTTTGTCACTATGCGCGCAACTGCGAAGGCTTCCGCAATGGGTGCGGACACTGTATGTATGTATCAGCTGGCCAAAAAGAAAACGACTTATCGCGGCGCTGGCTGCGCAGGAAGATGGCGATACCCGGGCGCGAAAAAATATCCTATGTGGCGTGCAGCAGATGGCTTGCCGATGTTGCCAAAAGTTCGGAAATGTTTCAGGGTGTCAGGGTTTGCGATATTCCCAATCCTATTGATACTCAGGTGTTCAGCGCCATGGATAGGGGAGAGGCCCGCCGGCGTTTCGCTATCAGCCGCAGGATTGTAATCCTCTTTGGAGCCATGAATGTAGCTGATACGCGCAAGGGTTTCCATTATCTGGAGCAGGCGCTCAGGCACATGAGCGATACCCGCCCCGAGCTATCCGATGATATAGAGCTGCTGATATTCGGCAAGGCGAGCCCGCAACTGCTTGGAAATCTGCCTTATCATTATACTCTGGCCGGATACCTGAGGAGCGATGCCGACCTCGTGGCTGCGTATTCGGCGGCCGATGTGTATGTAACTCCATCGCTGGAGGACAATCTGCCCAATACCGTGATGGAGGCGCTGTCGTGTTCTACTCCGTGTGTATCCTTTGATATAGGCGGACTGCCTCAACTCATTGATCACAAGACGAATGGCTATGTGGCCAAATATATGGATTATGCGGATTTGGCTGATGGCATTTTGTATCTAGTAGGTGCAGCTAATGCGCAGGAAATCCGCCAAAACGCCCGCCGAAAGGTGGAGCAGAATTTCTCGGAGGCCGTGGTGGCTGAACGCTATCAGCTGGCATACTCCTTATGAAAACTTGACATTGATTATCTAACCTAAAAAATCTATTATTGCAATGAAAATCTTAACATTACCTGAATCGGTGGACCTGAGCGGTATCCTGATGGACGAGACGCTCTACCGTATTGGAAAACTTGAAAACGGACTTACTTACTACATCCGTCACAATGAGACTCCCAAAAATCAGTGCGAGTTCAGGATTGTGCAGAAGGTGGGCTCGCTGCAGGAGGAGGAGCATCAGCGCGGTCTGGCTCATTTTCTGGAGCACATGGCTTTTGAGGGCACGGAGCATTTTCCGGGCAATAAGATGCGCGAATATCTGGAAGACAATGGAATGGCATGGGGATCCGACCTGAATGCCTACACCTCTTTCGACAGGACTGTATACAAGATAGGCCGTGTGCCTACCGACAAGGGTGCTGATATATTGGACAACTGCCTGCAGATACTTGCGGACTGGAGTTCCGGGATTCTGCTGGAGGATGCCGGCATAGCCAAGGAGCGCGGTATTATAAAGAACGAGTATCTGATAGGCAACGATGCCAATACACGAATGAAGAATTCGATTCTGACTCAGGTCTCATCCAACAGCCGTCATTCGCAGCGTCTGCCCATAGGACAGCTTTCGGTAATAGAGAATTGCCCGGGCGACGATATCCGCGATTTCTACAGGAAATGGTATCATCCTGGCAATCAGGCCGTAGTGATAGTGGGCGATATAGATGTGGATGCCATGGAGAATAAGGTGAAGGCGATGTTCTCGCATATCAGCTGCCCTGAAAACCCTGCTCCGGTAGAGGTGTTCGAGATGCCATACGCCGAGGACCCCGTATTTGCCACAGCCTCCGACAAGGAATTCTCCTTTACAACCATGGACCTCAATTTCAAGTACTTGAATCAGTCGTTCGGGTCCGGCGACATGGTTTTCCGCTCGTATTGCAATCTTGTGTTCAGCCTGCTGTCAAAGATGATGGAGGTGCGCCTCATGGATGTGGAATCGGCAGCTGATACAGCAATTACATATTCCGACTGTAATGTGGGCGATTTTTTCTTCGCTCCCAATATACACATGCTTACTCTTAGTGCCACCCCGGTGGCCGGCAGGGAGGAGGAGGCTTATTGTCAGATGCTGAGGACGGCGCTCAGTATTGCCAACCACGGTTTTACAAGTGGCGAGCTTGATGTGGCCAAGGCCGAGGTGCTTAGCCGTATGATATCTGCGCTCAACGATGCCGACAAGATGAAAAACTCCACATTGGTGGATTACTGCGTGAACAATTATGTGGACGGCCAGCCTCTCTTCAGCATGAAATCCAATTATGATTTTACTGTTGCGTGTCTTGGCTTCATTGATCTGGAGTATATGAACACATTGGCGCAGAGGGTGATACATGCCGACTGCAATAATCTGGTGGTGGCTGTGTATGCCGACAGCTCCGACAAGGTTTATCATTTCAGCTCAGATACTCTCCGCGCTCTTACCGACGGAGTGCTCAGCGAGACTCTCAGTCATGTGGACAGCGAGGATTTCGATGATGTGCTGATGCGCGATATTCCTGAGCCGGGCTCCATTGTGTCGGAATTCCATGACGATGTAATGGGCTGTGACGGTTTTGTGCTGCAGAACGGCGCGCAGGTGGAATACAAGGTAACCGACTATAGCAACGACGAGATTTCTATATGCGCCTACAGCAAGATCAATCATTCGATCTTTGACGACAGCCTTATTCCGTATTCGCTGGTATTGTCCGACGCCATTACATCGGTGGGACTTGCGTCTTACAATGAGTCTCAGCTCGGCAAATTCATCAAGGGAAAAGACATCAGCTACAGTTTTGCGTCGTCGCCGCATGGCGTTACTTTCACTATCACAACGTCGGTGCGCGATCTCGAAAGCGCGATGCAGATTCTCTATTGCGTATTTACACGGCCGGGCAACTGCGAGACCGATTTCCAGAATTTCGTGAAGAAAAAGCACCTGGAGCTCGATGCCTTCAACAATCTTCCGGAATTTATCCTGATGAAGACAATGTTAGACAGCAGCCTGGTGGATAATTCGCGCCAGCGCCTCATTACCCACGACGAGCTAAATGCCCTCAAGCTGGAAACTCTCAGGGAGATGTATCTCGATTTGATGTCGGATGCGTCGGCGTTCAGATTCTCGTTTGTAGGCAATGTGGACCCACAGCTGATAAAGCCATTAGCTGCCACCTACATAGCCTCGCTGCCGGCCAGCAATATGGGCAAGCGGAACGATTTGTCAAAATACAACGAGGCCAGGAGATACGTCCATTTTTCGGCGCGTACAGATATGGAGAATCCTATAGGCGCGGTGCTGATACTGATGTACTGCCCTGATTTCGATTATACACTATTCAATGAGCTGAGTATCAGTATGGTGTGCGAGATACTCGACAAGCGTTTCGAGAAGGCCATCCGCGAGGATTCGTCGATTTCGTATAATGCAGGCATGGAGCACAAGGTAGCGCCGCAATTCACCAACGACAAGAAGATTAGCGTACAGCTGATGATAAACTCGATGGTGAACCCTCAGTATACAGAATTCTGCCGCAAGCTGATGCACTCTGTATGGGACGAGGCGTATGCCAGCGGATTCGGCAAGGCTGAGCTTAGCCGCGAGATCAAGCATACTAAGAAGATGCGTCAGCAGGCGCTCAGGCAAAACGGATCGTGGACCACTTGGATGCGTTACCGCCATAAGTACGGCATAGACTACTTAAACGGTTTTGACGAGGTGCTCGATTCCATAGATGTGGAGGCCCTGAATGTGTGTTTCCGCCGGATTTATGAAAACGCGGTGCGCCAGACTTACCTGCTTGCTCCCAATGGAGTAGAGCAGCTAATGGCAATTAATTAAGTAACTAAATATATGTAACAATGAAAACACTCAATTTGATTGTTGCGCTCTGTGTGATGCTTCCATTGGCATCGTGGGCGCAGACCGAGCCGTTGCCTGTGGACCCGGCTTACCGCATAGGCCAGCTCGAAAACGGACTTACTTATTACATCCGTCACAACGAATATCCTGAAAATCAGTGCTGCTTCTACATAGCACAGAAAGTGGGATCCATGCAGGAGGAAGAAGACCAGCGCGGTCTTGCGCATCTGCTGGAGCACATGGCCTTCAACGGCACAGAGCATTTTCCGGGCGGACGTCTCATCAAGTTCCTGGAGGAAAACGGCATAAAGTTTGGCGCCGAGCTCAACGCCTACACCTCGCTGGAGGAGACTGTATACAATATCGACGCCGTGCCCACCAACAAGGGCGAGGCTCTTCTGGATTCGTGTCTCCAGATCCTGGCCGACTGGAGCGGCGGCGTATCGCTTCTCGATGAGGAGATCGACAAGGAGCGCGGCGTGGTTAAGAGCGAATACCTGATGCGCAATTCGGCAAGCCAGCGTATGCTCGAATCCATGCTCGAGACCATCATGAGCGGAAGCAAATACGCTTTCCGTATGCCTATAGGCCTTATGGATGTGGTGGAAAATTGTCCTTACGAGGCTCTGCGCTCTTATTACAAGAAATGGTATCACCCCAGCTACCAGGGCATTATCGTGGTGGGCGATATCGATGTGGATAAGATGGAGCAGAAGATTAAGCAGATGTTCTCAAAATTCACAAATCCAGAGAATTACGCACCGATAGTGCAGGAAGTGGTTCCCGACAACGACGAGCCGATTTTTGCCACTGCCAAGGACAAGGAGCAGAAGAATACTGATATCTACCTCTTCTTCAAGTACAACAGATTCCCCAAGGAGCTGCAGCTTACATTCAGCTATCCGCCATACGATCTTATGGAATCGTTTGTATCATACATGGCATACAACCGTGTAGACGAGCTTTGCAAGAAACCCGAGAGCCCCGTTCTCCAGGCCTACGCATCGCCGGAGGATTACATATTGTCGTCAAACAACGGCGCATTCAATGTATTTGGCCGCGCCAAGCCCGGCAAGGAGCTCGAATCATACAAGATGCTTCTGCGCGAGGCTATCAGAATGTCGAAATACGGTTTTACTCCCGATGAGTTCAACCGCGCCAAGCTCGAGATTATGTCGTCGCTGCAGTCGCAGTACGAGGAGCGCAACAAGGTGGAAAACTCCACATACGTAAACGAATGCGTGGAGCATTACCTCCGCAGCAAGCCCATCATGTCGATAGCCGACGGTTACGAGCTCTACACCAAGATGATAGACCAGATTACCCTCGACGACGTAAACAAGCTCGCCGCATCATTCATCAATACCACCGGCAAGAATCTCGTGGCATTCAATTACTCGCCCGAGGCCGATGGACAGTTCTACTTCAGCAACGATATCTACAAGACTGCCACTCAGGAGGTTTTGGCCGAGGATATTCAACCAATGGTTGATAATACCAAGCTTGTGCCTCTCATCAAGAAACTCCCCAAGGCCGGCAGCATTGTATACAAGGACTGCGATCCACTTACCGGCGCGCGCATCCTGAAGCTGAGCAACGGCGCTGTGGTATACACCAAGAAGACCGACTACAAGGACAACGAGATTATTTTCGCTGCCCATTCGTTTGGCGGATCGTCGCTCTATGAGGTAGGAGAGGAGCGTAACCTCAAGTACCTGGATTACATAATGTCGAATGTGGGACTCTCCAATCAGTCGCAGACATCGGTGGAGAAACATCTGGCCGGCCGCAATGTGAGCCTCAGCGCCTCTGTCAACCTCCTTAGCGAAGGCCTCTCGGGCCAATCGGTAAACAAGGACATCGAATCGCTCTTCACCCTCATCCACTGCTATTTCCGCTACCCCGGCAGCAACGTGGCTGATTTCCAGAACATTCAGCAGCAGATCCGTCAGCAGATTTCCACAGCCAGCCTCGATCCGAGGTCGGCGCTGTCCGATTCCATCCAGGCCATCCGCTACAACCACAACCCGCGCAATATGCGCCTCACCGTGGAAGACGTCGACAGGATGGATTTCAAGCGGATGTGCTCTATTTATAAGGAGCGTTTTGCCGATCCGGGCGATTTCACATTCTATTTTGTGGGCAGTTTCGATGAGGCCGAGCTCGACAAGCTCATCTGCAAGTACATAGCCTCCATCAAGGGCGGCAAGAAGAAAGAGACCTTCCGCACCCACACCATGGATTTCAATACCGAATACGTATTCTGCTGCACCGAGCGCGAGATGGCCACACCCGAGAGCCGCATCCAGAAATACTACACTCTCCAGAATGTGGATTACAATCTCTGCAATATGGTAACCTACAGCATTGTATCCCAGATACTTGACCAGAGATATTTCAAGGCCATCCGCGAGGAATCGTCCATAGCCTACCACTCAGGCTGCCGTATGTATTTCTATCCATCGGAGACCAATGGCAAGGCCGACCTCACATTTGTGGCCAGCAATCCGCTAAAGCCCGAATACGCCAATGTGGCCAACCGCATGATGGATTCCATAATGACCGCCGCCCTCGACAAGGGTTTCACCCAGGATGAGCTCGACAATGTGCGCGCCTTTATGGTGAAGAACCACACCGAGAATCTCCGCGTCAATAATTACTGGCTCACCATGATGCAGCGCAAGTTTGTATACGGAGGCGATTTCATCTCCGATTTCGATTCCATAATCAATGGCATCGATACCGATATGCTCCACGAGGCTCTCAAGACATTTATAAACGCCTCGTTCACTCATACTTACATGCTCTTGCCTGAAGGCGTAGTTCAGGTGGAATAATATCTCGCCATTAGCTGCAACAACACAATAAAAAAAACAGATTCCCGCTCCGGTATCGCCCTCGGCAGGAATCTGTTTTTTGTTTTTTTTATCAGCTGATACGTTTCCTTGTTTTAGCATATCAGCTGATACGTTTTCTCGTTTTAGCATATCAGCTGATGGCGATTTATCTTGCGAGTATTGCCTTGAGGGTGGCCTCCAGCGCATCGCCTCTCAGGTCCTTGGCCAGGATGATTCCGTTTTTGTCGATGAGCAGGTTCGACGGAATCGACTGGATATCAAACTCATCGCAGATAGGGGAGTACCAGCCCTTGAAGTCGCAGATATGGTTTTTCCAGATCAGCTCGTCCTTAGTGATAGCCTTGGTCCAGTCGTTTTTGCGCGAGTCGAGCGATATGCTGAAAACCTCGAAACCGCTTCCCTTTGTGAACTCCTTGTCGCTGAATTCCTTGTATGCCTTTACGAGGTTTGGATTTTCCCTTCGGCAAGGTGGACACCACGATGCCCAGAAATCCACCAGTACTACCTTGCCTCTCAGCTGGGCCAACTCTATAGCCTCGCCATTAGCTCCCTCTCCCTTGATGTTGGGAATCCTGTCTCCAATGTGGGTGCCTGTCTTCTGTGCCATGGCCATTACGGGCAGCATCAGGAGCGCCAATAAGTATAAAATCTTTTTCATGTGTCAATGTTTTAGTTTGTAATTATTGTTGCTAAGATTTACCTAATCTGAAAGAAACCTTCAAATTTCTTACCAAAAACTGCCGGTTGTCAACAATAATTTCGTATAAGTCAGAGCTTTATCAAAATTTAAGATTTTTTTGAAAAATAATTTCGTAAAGTGTAAAAAAAAACTAATTTTGCAATTTGAAAAACTTTAGTTTGTACAACGAAATAATTAATAAACATCAAATTTTCTACTATGAAAGGATTTTTCAAAAGTTCGATCGGTAAGAAGGTCATAATGAGTGTAACTGGCCTCTTCCTGATTCTGTTCTTACTGTTCCACATGTGTATGAACATCGTGGCAGTATTCAGCGCAGAGGGCTACAACGCAGTTTGTGAGTTCCTCGGTTCCAACTGGTATGCCGTAGCAGGTACAGCAGTACTCGCTTTCGGTTTTATCTTCCACATCGTTTACGCGTTTATCCTTCAGATCCAGAACCGTAAGGCACGCGGAAATGACCGTTACGACAACCAGAACCTTCCTAAGGGCGTTGAGTGGTCTTCTAAGAACATGCTCTTGCTCGGTGGTATCGTTTTGGGTGGTCTTCTTCTTCACTTTGCTCAGTTCTGGGCCAAGATGATGTATGCTGACCTCGTAGGTTGCGAGGAGGTTATCGATGGCGCTGTTCGCAATGCCGACGGTGCTTTCTGGATCAACTACTACTTCTCTAAGTGGTACATCGTTTTGATCTACCTCGTATGGTTTGCAGCTATCTGGCTCCACCTCAATCACGGTTTCTGGTCAGCATTCCACACACTCGGCGCCAGCAACAACAAGTGGATCCCAAGACTCAAGACTATCTCTACTGTATTTACTACAGTAGTAATGGGCGGTTTCGCTTTGGTAGTTTTGGTAGCATTCTTTAGAGCTTAGTTCCTGTTTCTGGAAAGGGGTTAATTGCTCAACAAACAATCAGTTAATTAATATTACTTAAACGTAATTTTAAAAATTATATCAAAAATGGCAAATTTGGATTCAAAAATTCCTGCTGGCGATTTGAAGGACAAATGGACCAACTATAAGGAACATCAGCACCTTGTAAATCCAGCCAACAAGAGAAAAATCGATATTATTGTAGTAGGTACAGGTCTTGCAGGCGCATCAGCAGCCGCTTCCCTCGCCGAAATGGGTTTCAAAGTAAAGGCATTCTGCTACCAGGACTCTCCACGCCGCGCTCACTCAATCGCTGCTCAGGGTGGTATCAACGCTGCTCACAACTATCCTAACGATGGTGACTCTGTTTACCGTCTTTTCTATGATACAATCAAGGGTGGTGACTACCGTGCACGCGAGGCCAACGTTTACCGTCTCGCCGAGGTATCCAACCTTATCATCGACCAGTGCGTAGCTCAGGGTGTTCCATTCGCTCGTGAGTACGGCGGACTTTTGGCCAACCGCTCATTCGGTGGCGCTCTCGTATCCCGTACATTCTACGCCCGCGGTCAGACGGGTCAGCAGCTCCTCCTCGGTGCCTACTCAGCACTCTCACGTCAGATTGGCTTGGGCAATGTAGAAATGCACAACCGTACCGAGATGATGGACCTCGTAATGGTGGACGGCCGTTGCCGTGGTATCGTTACAAGAAACCTTCTTACTGGTGCTATCGAGTCTCACTTCGCTCACTGTGTGATCCTTGCTACTGGTGGTTACGGTAATGTTTACTTCCTCTCTACCAACGCTATGGGTTCCAACGGTTCTGCCGCTATGAAGGCTTACCGCAAGGGTGCTTACTTCGCAAACCCATGTATGGTACAGATCCACCCAACATGTATTCCTCAGCACGGCGACTATCAGTCTAAGCTCACACTTATGTCTGAGTCTCTCCGTAACGATGGTCGTATCTGGGTTCCTAAGAAGAAGGAAGACGCCGAGAAGCTCCAGAAGGGCTTGATCAAGGCTTCTGATATCAAGGACGAGGACCGCTACTTCTACCTTGAGGAGCGTTACCCTGCATTCGGTAA
>JAZUEG010000394.1:0-1895 GCA_045640025.1 Bacteroidales bacterium | reverse complement strand
ATAACAAATGAAAAATTATAACTATTTAAACAAGGAGGCTGATATGTTACAGAAACTTTTCAACAACAACATCGACTGGTTTGGCAACAACATGTTTCACACCAACAGAATGCGCATGAACGGCGTACCGCCAGTGAACATTGCCGAAACCGACAACGGATTCAGCATCGAGATGGCCGCCCCGGGCTATCAGAAGCAGGATTTCCAGGTAAGCGTCGACAAGAACCTTCTCACCATCACGGTAGACAACAAGGAGACCGAGCCCCAGGAAAACAGCAATCCATCAGCCGGCCAGACAGCAAAGGACAGCAAGCGAATCTACCGCAGAGAGTTCATGTTCGGCGGATTTTCGAGGTCGTTCTCACTGCCCGACGGCGTAGACGGCGACAAAATCTCCGGAACCTACGAGAACGGCATACTCTCGCTCAGCATCCCAAAGGCTGAGATCAAGGCCACCCGCACATCGGTGGAGATAAGATAGAAGCCAGCAAAATTATTCATTAAAATAGTGTGTGTGTTTTAGAATCATGGCGCGGACAGCTTGCCACCTGGCGGGCTGTACCGCGCCTTTTTTCATAAAATCGAAAAAAAACTTGCACATTATATTTTTTTGTGTAATTTTGTGGAAATAATTTGGAGCAACCATGACCAACCGCATACTCATCATATTATCGGCCATACTAATAAGCGCACAGGCGCAATCACAGAGCCTCGACAGCGTTCAGCTGTGGGACGGCGAGCGCAAGGTGGCGGCCCTGATTGAAAAATGTTTCAACCAGACCGACGACGCCCACCGCACCGCCTATGCCACCGAGGCGGCCAACGAGCTCGAATACCTGCTGAACACTCCGCTGGCATTCGGATACGATTTCCCATACCTGAAGGCGCTGTCCTCGGTATCATCCGACAACGGCAAGGTGAGGGTGATAACATTCGGCGTGCCCATGGACGGCGGCAAATACATCTACCACGGATTTGTGATGCACAATGACGACGACGACATCACCGTAACACGCCTCAGACAGGGCAAGCGTCCCGAGAGCGACCCCATGAACGCCAATATGCAGTCCGGCAACTGGTATGGCGCCATATATTACGAGATATCGCAGATAGACCGCAACGGAATATACATACTCTGCGGATGGGACGGCTACAACATGCTCGCCAACCGCAAGGTGCTGGAGCAGATGAACTTCGACGAGGAAAACAAGCCCATATTCGGCGGACTCTTCCAGACCGAGAAGGGCAACGGATTCAGCAGGATAATCTTCACATTCAACGAGCAGGCCGTAATGACCCTGAAATACAACAAGAAGAAAAAAATGATAATAGCCGACCATCTGCAGGCTCCGCCCGAATATCCCGAATACCAGGCCAACGAAAACCTCTACGGCCCCGACCTATCGTACGACGGATATTTCTACAAGGACGGCAGATGGCACATGGAGCCCGATGTGGACATCAAGATGCAGAGGGCAACACCGCCCATAGGCAAAAAAAACAGCAACAAAAGCTCAACAATGTTGCTGCAACAAAAAAAATAACTATATTCGCAACTGATAAACAAAACTAAAAAATGAAAAACCGGCTAAAACTCATAATAGCGGTAGTAGCCATAGCAATAGCGGTATCGTGCGGCGCAGTAAAGGAGAGCGACGAGATAGGGCGTCAGTTCTACAAGTGCCTGAAAGAAAGCAACTACGACGAAGCCGTAAAACTGCTGGACGCCGAGGCCGTAAACAACACAAAACTCGCGATATGGACCGAGGGCCTGCGCCGCAAGGGCGAAGACCTGGGCATGATACTCAACGTGGAGCGCAGCGATTTCGAATCGGAGACAAGCAACAACGTAACCCGCACAGCCATCAAATACAAGGTGCACTACAGCAAGGGCA
>JAZUEG010000393.1:0-8222 GCA_045640025.1 Bacteroidales bacterium | reverse complement strand
GTCCTAACTATGTAGCGAACCTCGATGATTTGAGCAAGTGCGAGGGAGATGAGATTTATCTTGATTTGACGACATACGATGCTGCTGCTGTAAAATCCGCATTGCAGAACACTACCAAGAACGTAACCCTGAAACTGCCTTCAGATGTTACTGCCATTGCGGCCAATGCCTTCCAGGGATGCACAAGCTTGAAAGAGATTATCCTCCCTGAGGGCTTGAAGACCATCGGAGCAAGTGCCTTCCAGGGTACCGGCCTTACCGAGATTACAGTGCCAACCAGCGTTACAAGTTTGGGCAAAAATTGTCTCGATGCTGATAATCTCACTGATATCACATTCTTGGGAACAGATTTCGAATTGTATTGTATTACTTTAGATTACAATTATGACGAAATTAAATGTGCATCAATTTTCAAAGACATAAAGCTTATCTTTACTTATGATCCTGCTAGGGATCCAAATTCTTCGATAAAGCGAACCATTAATATTAAGAAGGGAGTCTCTGCCAAGGACAAGGGTATAGAATTGCCATATATAACGATCAACACCATTGATTAATGGAATCCCGTAGAGACGCGGCCCTGCCACGTCTCCGATACATTGTCTCCACGTGCATACAATGTAATGTAGAGACGGACGGCCGTCCGTCTCTACGTTACGCAATAGAAAAACGGCTGTCTCAAAGAGAAATTCTTTGAGGCAGCCGTTTTTGTGTGAGGTCTATGTCTATTATCGGGGCGTGGGCAGTTATCTCTTTCTCTGCTTGCCGGCCTTCAGTGTGTTCTTCATGAGCGAGCAGATGGTCATAGGACCTACGCCGCCTGGCACCGGAGTGATGTATGAGCACAGCGGAGCCACATTCTCGAAATCTACATCGCCCTTCAGCTTCCATCCCGACTTGGTCTGGTCGCTCTTAACACGGGTGGTGCCTACATCGATAATGGCCGCACCCTCCTTCACCATATCAGCTGTTACAAAACCCGGACGGCCGAGAGCCGCTACAATGATATCGGCGCTCTTGCATATTTCCTTGAGATTCTCGGTGCGCGAGTGGCATACCGTTACGGTGGCGTCTATGCCCTTCTGGCTCATGAGGATGCTCAGCGGACGGCCCACGATGTTGCTGCGGCCTATTATTACGCAGTGCTTGCCTGCTGTCTCTATCTTGTATCTCTTTATTAGGTCTACTATGCCCATTGGGGTAGCTGATACAAAAGTATCGAGACCGGCCACGAGCTTGCCGAGGTTTGTAGGGTGAAAACCGTCCACATCCTTCTCGGGATTGATGGCCTCGATGATTTTCTGCTCGTCGATGTGCTTGGGCAGCGGAAGCTGAACGATAAAGCCATCCACCTCGGGATCGTTGTTGAGCTCGTCAACAGTCTTGAGGAGCTGCTCCTCGGTGATGTCGTCCTCAAAACGGATTAGTCTTGATCCGAAACCGACCTCCTCGCATGATTTTACCTTGTGGGCAACGTAAGTCTCGCTGCCGCCGTCGTGGCCCACCAAAACTGCGGCCAGGAGTGGAGCCTTCTTGCCGGCTGCCACCATATTCTTTACCTCGTCAGCTATCTCCTGCTTGATTTCTGCAGAGGTTTTCTTTCCGTCGATTAAAACCATTTTTGATTTTTAATTTTTAATTTTTGATTACCTGCCATTTCCGATTTTTGATTTTTGATTTTAATCATCAATATATAAATCAAAAATCAAAAATCAAAAATGAATCTATCTTCTCTTCATTCCACCCATAAGACCGGCGAGACGGCGGGCTCCGCCACCGCTCATCATCTTCATGAGTTTCCTTGTCTCCTCAAACTGCTTGAGAAGTCTGTTTACTACAGTAACATTGCTGCCCGATCCGTCGGCTATTCTGCGGCGTCGGCTGCCGTTTATCACCTGAGGATTCTCTCTCTCGAATGGAGTCATACTCATGATGATGGCCTCTATCTCCTTGAAAGCGTCGTCGCTGATATCGAGATTCTTGATAGCCTTGCCCACGCCTGGAATCATTGATGCCAGGTCCTTGAGGTTACCCATCTTCTTTATCTGCTGGATCTGAGCGAGGAAGACGTTGAAGTTGAACTGGTCCTTCAGGATCTTCTTCTGGAGTTTCTTGGCCTCCTCCTCGTCGTACTGCTGCTGGAGACGCTCGGCGAGCGATACGATATCACCCATGCCGAGAATACGGTCGGCCATACGCGCAGGGTAGAAAATATCGAGGGCCTCGATTTTCTCGCCTGTGGATACAAACTTGATAGGCTTGTCTACAGTGTAGCGGATAGAGAGCGCGGCACCGCCTCGTGTATCACCATCGAGCTTTGTGAGTACCACACCGTCGAAGTTGAGGCGCTCGTTGAATGCCTTGGCGGTATTTACGGCGTCCTGTCCTGTCATGGAATCCACTACGAAGAGGATCTCTGTAGGATTGGTCTCCTTCTTGATGTTGGAGATCTCGTTCATCATCTCCTCGTCTACGGCCAGACGACCGGCGGTATCTATTATCACCACGTCGTTGCCGTTTGCCTTGGCCTGCTTGATGGCCGCCTTGGCTATGGCTACAGGATTCTTGTTGCCGTCCTCGGTGTATACAGGCACCTCAATCTGGCCTGCAAGCACTTTCAGCTGGTCGATAGCCGCAGGACGGTATACGTCGCCGGCCACGAGCAAAGGCTTCTTGCCCTTGTTTTTCTTGAGGAAGTTGGCAAACTTGCCCGAGAATGTTGTCTTACCGGAACCCTGGAGACCTGCTATGAGGATAATTGCCGGATCGGCCTTCAGATTTACCTCGGTCTCAGTGGTACCCATCAGGGTGATGAGCTCGTCGTGTACAAGCTTTATCATCAGCTGGCTTGGCTTCAGCTCGCCAACTACCTTGGTGCCAAGGGCTTTCTCTTTTACCTTGTTGGTGAATTCCTTTACTATATTGTAGTTTACATCGGCATCGAGCAATGCCCTGCGCACTTCCTTGAGGGCTTCTACGACGTTGATCTCGGTGAGCTTGGCGTCGCCTTTAAATACTTTAAAAGACTGCTCGAGTTTTTCGGTTAAGCTTTCAAACATTTTGTCTACTATTTGGATATGATTATTACAATGTTGCAAAAGTAAGGATAATTTTTGAGAAAATTGTCTATTTGATGAAAAAATATTTTTTATCTTTGGGAAAAATTTTATTGTATAGTATTATGACATTTACCCAGCAATCACATATTCAGTCGGTGAAGGACATCAAGGCCTTCTTCCGATATCTAGTGCAGGAGCGGAAAATCACCCTCCAGCCCGACTACCTTTTTGAGAAATATGTAAGCGACGAAACCGGTGATCGCGTGTTTTCCGATGAGGAGTGCGCTCTCTTCGACAGGCTTATGGACGAGGCTTTTGCAGTATGCGAAAAGCTGAATGCGGATATTTATGAGATTGGCGTCAATATACTGTTTCCATGATTTCAGCTAAAGGTGATTTACGAAGCAGGGTCCGTCAGCTGAAAAAACAACATTCTGCCCTTCAGCTCTCCACGATATCAGCTGATATATGCCAGCGGATAATGCTATCAGCTGACTACCAAAACGCCGCAACCGTACTTCTGTACCATCCGCTGCCCGACGAGGTGGATACGCGCATATTAATAGACGACGCCTATAATAACGGCAAGAAGGTGATTCTGCCGGTTGTGGCGGGCAGCGATCTCCAGCTGCGTATCTACAGCCCCGGCGCCATGACTCAGGGTGCGTTTGGCATACAGGAGCCTACAGGAGAGCTTTTCACGGATTACGGCGAAATATCTCTCGCCATAATTCCCGGAATGGGTTTTGATGCCCGTTGTCACCGCCTGGGCCGCGGCAAGGGATATTACGACCGTCTGCTTCCAAGACTGAAAAACGCGCGCAAGGTGGGAATCTGTTTCGATTTCCAATATCTTGAGGATATTCCATGCGAGCCCCACGATGTAATAATGGACTCTGTGGTGTATGGATAAAAAAATAAAAGCGGCTCACCCGAAAATCCAGAGTGGCCGCTTTCCCTTTTCAATATAATTTATAACATGAAACAAAATTCCTATTTCTCCTTGGTGATGTATTTGGCGCAAGCCCAGCCCTCCACTACGGCCTTTATGCGGAACATATTTTCCTGCTGCTCTATGATGTTGAACTTGGTGCCGGCCTTCAGGTCCGATACCATGCGGCGGGTCTTGTTGTCGTCGCTGTAGATCATGGCCTTGTCGCTGTTGAGTATTCCGTCATAGTCGGCGTCGGTGTTGTCCTGCTCCACAAATTCCTTGTCTACCCATCCGGTAATCTCGTGGAGGATGTTGTACCATTCCTTGGTGTCGTCCTCGCCTATGATGTAGATGTATGTTCCGGCCGCCATCGGACTCGATTTCAGGGGAGCTGATGTGCTGGGAGCCTGGCGGAAATTGAGCTTTACTGTGGCCTTGCCGATAACGAGTGATGCTGCCGACGACTCGCTCACGGCGTTCATGAAGAGGTCGTTGAGGTTGAAGTTGCCGGTCTGGGCAAAAATCTCGTTTCTCATGGCATCGAGAGGGAACGCTGGACCCGGGTCGCACTTGCGGCCGGGAGCCACCTCCTCGTGTCCGAGTATCTCCTTTATCTCGTAAGCCTTGCAGATTGCCTTGCAGAGTTCCTTTACGGCGGCTATCTGCTTGTCGGTATATGTGTGCCAGTAGGTCATCTTGGTAACGGCGTTGCGGTGCTTGCCGGTGTATACCTTGTCTACCGATGTGGCTGTCTTCTTCTCCTTTGTGGCCTCCCACCATGTGTAGTATTTGCCGTCTATCTTCTGGAGGTATCCCGGATTAGAAATCTCGATACCTATCGAGAAGTTGTTGTAGCTGGATCTTCCGCCGTAGCTTGATGTGCCAGCGTGGTATGCTTTCTTGTTGAGAGGTACCATCTGGGTAACTGTGCCGTCCTCGCTTACCACAAAGTGAGCTGATGTGGTAGCAGATGTGGCGGAAAACAGTTTTACGGTAGCAGCTCCACTGGCGCCGGCTGTGTAGTGTACTATTATGGCGTCGGGTGTGATGTTAGAGCTCTTGCCGTATGCGTGTGCCTCCACGTATGGCGCTCCTACGAGTTTATGATTCTTAATTTCCATGATGATTTCTTTTTCGTATTTTTTTAACAGCGCAATTTATGCAAAATTTTGTTTTTCAGCAAATTTTTTTGGCGGTTTTTGATATTTTTTTGTTTTTATTAAAAAAATACTCGCCATTAGCTACACCTCTTTTGCCTTCTATATAGAGAAGAATGTGCTGAAAATATTCTTCATGTTGTGGTGGTCGTATACACCGCAAAGCTCTCTTATAGAGTGCATTGCAAGTATAGGCGTTCCCACGTCCACGCACTTGAAATCGGTCTGGGTGGTGGATATGCTGCCGAGGGTGCTTCCGCCTGCGAGGTCGCTGCGGTTGGTGAATTTCTGGAGCGGGCTGCCTGCCATCTGAGCCAGCTGTGCGAATATTGCGGCGCTCTCGGCGTCGGTGCAGTAGCGCTGGTCGGCGTTGTATTTCAGCACCGGGCCCTTGTTTATTATTGGGTGGTTGGTGGGGCAGCTCTTGTCGGCGTAGTTCGGGTGCATACCGTGGGCCGGGTCAGCTGATATCATAAACGAGTTGTATACCGCTCTCATGTATTCCTCCTTGTCGCCGTTCAGCTTCAGGATGATGCGCTCCAATACATTTTTCAGGAATGGCGAGGCGGCTCCCTGACGTGTGCGGCTGCCCACCTCCTCGTTGTCGAAACATACCATTACCTGTGTGGCGTTTATGTTGGGACTTGTGAAGAGGCCTTCCATTCCGGCGTGTATCATCGATAGATTGTCGAGCTTGGCGCTGGAGATAAATTCGTTGTTGGCGCCCATCAGGCATCCCTTCTCGGTATCGTAGAGCGATAGGTCGAAATCGAGAATCGCATCGGGCGATACGTTGAGCTCCTGTGCTATTATCTCGGCCAGGTAGTTCTGGTTTTCGAGCGGAGACTTTATGCACGAGAGCAGCGGCGTGAGCTCCTTCTGGGGATCGATCTTTACGCCGTCGTTTACGCTTCGGTTGAAGTGGATGGCGAGGTTTGGTATCTGGAGGAGCGGACGCTTGATGTTGAGGTGGCGCACCTCCGGGTGGAATGGATCCTTGGTCTTCAGGACCACGCGTCCGGCTATGGAGAGCGGACGGTCGAACCAGGTGTTGAGGATGGCTCCGCCGTATACCTCGGTGTTCAGCTTTATGTAGCTGTTGGCCACCACGATCTCCGGATTCGGCTTTATCTTGATGGCAGGCGAGTCGGTGTGGGCGGCTATCACGCGGAAGCCGTCTCTTTCAGGCTGGCCCATGCCCACGATGAATGCCGCGAGCGTGGTATCGTTCTGAGAGACAAAGTATTTGCCCTCTTTCTCTATCTGCCAGTTGTCGGTGAGCTGCAGCTCCTTGAATCCCTTGCGCAGGAGCGCCGCTTTTATATTTCTTACTACATGGAATGTGCTGGGACTGTATGATATGAAATCTATCAGGTCGTTGGCAAATTCCTGAGCCTCGTCAAGTTTCTTTTTCATGTGTAGTTAGTAGTTAGTAGTTAGTAGTTAGTTACAGCTTGAATCCCATGAGGATGATATCGTCGGTCTGTTCGCCCTTGCCGGTATCTATCCAGTCCTGGATGGTGGTGTCGAGGATCTCGCGCTGTTTTTCGGGAGCCTCGTTGTGGATGTCGAGCAGCAGCTTGCGCAGACGCTTTATCATGAATTTTCCGTTGTCGGGGCCGCCGAACTGGTCCTTGTATCCGTCGGAGAACATATAGAACCATGTGTTGCCGTCGGGCTGGATGGCGGTTTTCTTGAACTGGAAGTCGTCGCCGTATATCTGGCTGCCGCCGATTCCCTGCTTGTCGGCCTTGTATTCGGTGATCTCGCCGTTCTGTATTACTATCAGCTGATTGTGCGCTCCGGCGTATTCCACCTCGTGGGTCTCCTTGTTGATGGTGCAGAGGGCCATGTCCATGCCGTCGTGGTTGTCGGTGGTGTCCTGCTTGAGGGCCTTGCGGATACGGCGGTTCTGGTTGGTGAGTATCTCGTCGGGGCTTGTGATGCCATCAGCTACTATCTCTGTAAGTATCTGTGATCCTATCATGCTCATGAATGCGCCCGGTACTCCGTGGCCTGTGCAGTCGGCCGCGGTGATTATGATGTACTTGTCGGTCTCGGCAAACCAGTAGTAGTCGCCCGATACTATGTCCTTGGGGCGGAAGAGTATGAAGTGGTTGGGCAGTACCGATGATATCTTCTCCTCGAGCGGAAGCATGGCTGTCTGTATGTGCTTGGCGTAGTTTATGGAGTCGGTGATGGACTTGTTTTTCTGCACGATCTCCTTGTTCTGCTCCAGGATGAGCTTGCTCTGCTCGCGGATCTCGGATGTGCGCTCCTCCACTATGCGCTCCAGTTTCTGATTGTCGCGCTTCAGCTTCTGTGTGTACTGGTGGATGAACAGCCATATCATGAGTCCGAAGAGTATCACATACATTATCATGGCCCATGTGGTGAGGTACCATGGAGCTAATATCTCGAATGTGATGGTGGCCTCCTCGCTTACGTTGTTGTAGCAGTTTTTGGCCAGTACGTGCATGGTGTATTTGCCCGGGCGGAGGTTGGCGTATTCCTTGAAGTTCTCGCTGCGGTATCCGCTCCAGTTGTCGTCGTTGTTCTCGAGGTAAGTGTTGTATGTGATGGCCTCGGGGTGCTCGTAGAATGCGGCCGAGAATGTGATCCTGACGCTGTGCTCGGAGTATGGCATTACGAGTTTGGCCTTCAGCTGTCCGCCTCCGTATATCAGCGAGTCGGTGTAGATGTTCTCTATCTTGCGGATGAGTGCCTTGTACGGCGCCTCAAACTCCTTCTGGATATTGCTGTCGTAGTGGATGAACTGGGTCTTGTCGCCTATGATGTAGCATCCGCCGCCTATGTATCCGAACGAGATGATGTGGTTCTTGTATGGGTAGAACCGGTTTTTCTCGCAGTCGGCGGGCTGGCTGCCGTTGATGCGGTATCTCTCCAGGTACCACTGGTTTTCCTGGATGTCGCCCTTGCCGCGCTTCTGCTTGATGATCTCCTTTACCCAGATGTTGCCCTGCTGGTCGTTGTACATGAAGTCGAAGTTTTTCTTGGCGCCGAATATCTGCTCGAGCTCCTCGTTGGGCACTGCATAGTCGCCTGTGTCCG
>JAZUEG010000392.1:0-5376 GCA_045640025.1 Bacteroidales bacterium | reverse complement strand
CCTTGGCTCACAGAACGACAGGGCCACGATCCGACTTATGGTGATTTGTCCTGGCAGTAGGGGACCCCTCGGGCGCGAGGCCTCGGGAATCTCTGACTCGCTGATTACCAGAGCGTCGGACGTGATGCTGAAGGAGCGTCGTCCCCTGATATTGGTGGTGCGCGAGACTCCATACAGCCTTATCCATATCCGCAACATGGAGACCGTTACACTGGCAGGCGGAATCATCTGCCCCGCCACTCCAAGTTTCTATTCCAATCCCAAAAGCATAGAACAACTCGCTGATACGGTGGTTTTTAGGGTTCTCGACCTCCTGAAATTGCCCAATAATGGCTATAGATGGGGCGGGAAAAGGGCAGAGTATTGAAATTTTTAAGAATTTTTAACAACTGTACGCTACAATATGCTGAGTTGACAAAAAACGGGCATTTTGTAGCGTTTTTTGATATATATTTTGCCGTGTCAAATGTAAAAAATAAAATTTTTCTTTAAAAATATTTGCAGTTAATTTACTTCTATATAACTTTGCTTTCGTAATGGTTCGCCAAAATGGCTTTATCAAAGTTAATTAATTATAAAATGGCAATTATAATTAACTAACAAATTGATAAACCAATTAACAAAGCGAAACATTATGAAAAATTTAATTAGTAGAACCGCCTTGTGCGGAATTATGTTGGTGAGCTCAGGCAACAAGCCCGCGCTGGAATCTACGGAGGTTCCGCCATCAGTGACTTACAACCTCTGCCTCACCGACTGGAGTATTGCAAACGATTCCCATTGGATCAACGACATGTACGCGCAGAAGTATCCGATGCCAGTATGGCCCGAGGAGACTATTGCCGAGGTAGTGGAAGTTGCCAATAAGTCCGTGACCGCAAAGGCCAAGCCCGAGCCTGGTATTCAGGCTGTGGACAAGGCCCACGATTTCGAGTCATTCAAGTCTCTCATCGTGGCAGGTCAGGATTACGACGAGCTTTATGAACAGGCCATCAGCTTCATAAAGTTCCATGAGGGATTCTGTCCAAGCGTATATCATTGTGTGGCTGGCTACCCGACCATCGGATATGGTCACGTGGTTCAGCCAGGCGACAATTTCCCGGAGCGGATATCGAGGGATTTTGCCGACAAGCTGGTGCGTCGCGATTTCGACAAGAGCATCAAGTCGGCGCTCAAGTATTCGCCCAACCTGAAGGGCCATCAGCTGATAGCCGTAGCGCATTTCTGCTTTGCCAAGGGCCCTGGACGATATCAGAACAGTAACCTTAGAAAAATAATAGAGCGAGGCGACGACCCATCGAGCGAGTTCCTGAAGTGGTGCAAGTACCACACCCCCGAGGGCGAGCTCGTGACCTCACAATATTGTCGCCGAATACGAGAATGGGAGGTGAAAATGTTCCAGTGCGGAATGCAACCCATCACCCTTCCCGAACCCGAGTTCGAAATATTGGATTCTATACCAGTAAATTATATAAGCGAAATCTAAAATCATAGGTTTCGCTTTTTTTTTTGTGTTTGATTGGTAGGGGAGGGGCTGTGTATTCCCCACGTGTTCCCCAACCATCACCATGCATCAATAATTGTTATGGCCGGGGAAATGATGGCGGATTGATTTTTGTGGATTTATCCGCCGTTGATTTTCGGGACGACACATAGGTCGTCCCCTACAAAATCATCCTTATTAAAAAAAAGCGGGCCCGTGTGCCCGCCGTTTTTTTTATTATGTGTGCGTTTTGTAGGGGAGGGCCCGTGTGCCCTCCCGGATGTTGTAAAATATATCAATCCCGTCATTGATTTGGCGTTTGGGTTTTTCCGAAAATTTCCGTATTTCCCACGTGTTCACGTGTTCCCATTTCCCCCGGCCATCACCACGCATCAATCACGGCCATGGCCGTGAAATGATGCGTGAAAAAATAAAAATCGCCTTCCTGCCTTTTCTTTCCATTTTTTTTTCTAATTTCGCAATTTGAATAATAACACATTTTTTTAGATGAAAGATTTCAAGACAGTTGACAGGATTGCGGGCTGGGGAGTGTTCATTGTGGCCACCATCTCGTATCTGCTCACCATAGAGCCTACCGCCAGCTACTGGGACTGCGGCGAGTTTATCTGCACTGCTTTCCGTCAGGAGGTGGGACATCCGCCCGGAGCGCCACTCTTCATGATATTGGGAAGATTCTTCTCGCTCTTCGCATTCGACGACGTCGAGAAAGTGGCCGTCATGATCAATTCCATGAGCGCCATAGCCAGCGGACTTACCATATTGTTCCTCTATTGGACCATCACCCACATAGGCCGCCGGATAGTATGCGGCAGTGGTGCAGCTAATGGCATGTCATCATACCAGCTGATATCTGTAATAGGCAGCGGCGTGGTGGGCGCGTTGGCCTTTGCGTATACCGATACATTCTGGTTCTCGGCCGTGGAGGGCGAGGTCTATGCCATGAGCTCGCTATTCACCGCCGTGGTGTTCTGGTGCATCCTCAAGTGGGAGGACGAGGCCGACAGCAAATACGCCAACCGCTGGCTGGTGCTCATCTGCTACCTCATGGGCCTCAGCATAGGAGTCCATCTGCTCAATCTGCTGGTGATACCGGCAATAGTGTTCGTATATTACTTCAGGAAATACCAGACCACCACCAAGGGCGTGGTGTGCGCCTTTCTGTTGTCGTGCGCCATACTGGGAGGCATACTCTACGGCATAATCCCCGGCGTGGTAAAGGTGGCATCGGTTTTCGAGCTGATGTTCACCAACGGCATGGGCCTTCCATACAATACCGGCACCATCATCTACGTGATACTGGGCGTGGGCGCGCTGGTATACGGACTCTATTACTCCTACACCAGGCGCAAGGCCGTGCTCAATACTGTATTGCTGGGCGTATCGGTGATACTGATAGGCTACTCGTCGTTTGCGATGATAGTGATACGATCTGCCGCCAATCCGCCCATGGACGAGAACAACCCCAACAATGTATTCGCCCTTCAGAGCTATCTGAACCGCGAGCAGTACGGCGACCGTCCGCTCATCTGGGGCGAATACTTCAATTCGCAGGTGGTGGATTACAATCAGACCTCGCCCACATACATACAGCGCAACGGCCGTTACGAGATAGTGGACTACAAGACCGAGCGCGTGTATGCGCCCGGCAGCACCACCCTCTTCCCGAGAATGTACAGCATAGAGCCTCAGCACATCAATGGATACATGAAGTGGGCCGGCCTGCAGAACAAGGAGATGAAGCCGAGTTTTCTCCAAAACATGAAATTCTTCTTCAAATACCAGGTGGGATACATGTATCTCAGGTATTTCCTATGGAATTTTGCCGGCCGCCAGAACGACCTCCAGGGCCACGACGGCAGCGTGATGAACGGCAACTGGATCTCCGGATTCCAGTGGCTCGATGATGCCCGCCTCGGCAATCAGTCGCTCATGTCGGATACCATGCGCAACAACAAGGGAAACAACAAATACTATTTCCTTCCCCTGCTGCTCGGTATTTTGGGTATGGTGTATCAGCTAATGGCAGGAAAAACCGGCAAGCAGTACTTCTGGGTGGTGTTCATGTTTTTCTTCCTGACAGGAGTCGCCATTGTGATGTATCTGAACCAGACACCCTATCAGCCCCGCGAGCGCGACTATGCCTACGCCGGCAGTTTCTACGCATTCGGCATATACATAGGATTTGGCCTGGCCTGGCTGATGAGCATTATAGAGAAACATCTGGGACAGAACAAGATGGCCGCGTCGGGAGCGGTTGCACTCTGCATGCTGGGAGGTCCTGTGATATTAGCTGCCCAAAACTGGGACGATCACGACCGCTCCGGCAGATACACCGCCCGCGATTTTGCCAAGAACTACTTAGAGTCATGCGAGCCTAATGCCATACTCTTCACCAACGGCGACAACGACACTTTCCCGCTCTGGTATGCCCAGGAGGTGGAGGGCATCAGGACCGATGTGCGAGTGGTAAACCTCGCCTACATAAACGCCGACTGGTACGTGAACCAGATGCGTCAGAAGGCCTATCTATCCGATCCGCTGCCTATAAGCATAGGCCCCGACAAGATAGTGCCCGGCAGCCGCGACATTGTATACATTCAGGAAAATCCGTCACTCTTTGTGAGCGACCGCTACAGTATCTACCGCAGCAAATACGTATCAGCTGCCCACACCCTCCACAGCCGTTTCCAGGACCTGCTGCGCGCATCCAAGCTCCAGCAGATACTCCCCAACGACTACAAGGCTCTTGTGGAGGATTCAGAGCTGATAGACAAGCCTCTCGAGATGCAGAAGACTATGGACAAGATAGCCGGCAATCCGGGGGCCTACGGTATAGATGTATCAGCTGCCAAAACCCTGAAACAGGATATCGACAAGCTGATGGCGGCTATATGCCAGGAGCCCGTACCGCTGGGCAGGATAGTGGATTTTGTGGATTCCGACGACAAGGCCACCAAGCTCGTAAGCCAGACCGGCGAGCTGGTGGACTACATACCTTCGGGCAGTTTCTCGCTGGAGGTGGATAGGGCCAAGGTATTAGCTAATGGCACAGTGCCGGCATCCGATTCGTCCATGATAGTGGACCGCCTGGAGTGGAAGCATCCGCGCGGATACCTGCGCAAGGGCGAGCTGATGGTGCTCGATATACTGGCCCACAACAACTGGGAGCGCCCCGTATACTTTGCCATCACCGTGGGCGACGAGGCTTTTCAGGGACTTGAGGAATATTTCCGCCTCGACGGACTTGCATACCGACTGGTGCCGGTAAGGACTCCGCAGAATGTGGCCGACCGCGGATACGTGAATACCGACATACTCTACAGCTCGTATTGCGAGAAGTTTGTGTGGGGCGGCATCAACAATCCCGATGTGTATCTCGACGAGAACAACCTGCGGATGCTGATGAACGTGAAGAGCGGATTCTGCCGCCTGGCCGAGAATCTCATAAAGGAGGGCAAGACCTCCAAGGCCATAGAGGTGCTCAACAGGTGCCTCGAGGTGATGCCGGCAAGCACGGTGCCTCCGTCGTATTACGATATATTCCTGGCCGACAATTTCTACAAGGCCGGCCTGGCTGACAAGGCCCGCGAGGTGCTCGACTGTTTTGCGGCGCAGAATATCCAGGACCTCCGCTACATGATGTCGCTCACACAGGAGCAGTCGGCCACAGTGGAGGACAGCTTCTTCAGGGTATCAGCTATAGGCCACGAGATAGTGAGGGTAATGCGCGAGAATGGCGACAGCGCATCAGCTAGGCGCTACGCTCTCGACTATGCCGATGTGCTGAGGCAGATGCCGGTGCTTACAAATGTAACAATGAAGGATTTCGACAGCGAGAGCTTCTACAAGATATAAGTCGGAGGCCAAGCGGT
>JAZUEG010000391.1:0-6629 GCA_045640025.1 Bacteroidales bacterium | reverse complement strand
ACCACATCAGGCATTGTACTGTTAGATTGAATATTGGAGACCACATCCTCAACACTATCGAGATATGCCTCAAATAGATTCTCCAATTCACTGTCAATAAATGTAAGTGTTGGCAGAAAACCCTTACTTTGGAAATATACATAAATAGCATCTAAAGTGTTTTTAACACTCTGAGGCAATGCGATATCAATTGGCTGATATTCTTTTTTATTGACAAAATTAACAGTTTTCTCAAGATGATAGCATTGCTGATTTACCATTTTCCGCTCCACCTCAAGATATTCATAATAATCGCTATCGAGGTTGTATTCGTTGGAGCCAACTCTTACTTTGTTGTTTCCTTCAAAATATGTTGCGGATTCTTTTGTACGCAATACAATTTCTCTAAGTTTGCTGATTTTTAGCGGAATGATCTTCTGTCCATCCACCTCAATACTGAAATTAACTTCTATATTTCCAAAATTTATAGCAAACGACAGATTATCCTCGGCAAACTGAGAATCAAGAATTTCTAATTTGCAATCATCTTTCCACTCAATGCAATCTCCCTCTGCATCTATACCTATCGTATTAGAACCTGTTCCTAAAGTGACCTTGTCGATATCCTCAGGAACTTTAAGCGAGATATTGCCTTTGGCTGTAATTGTATAATACGGCTTTATGAAGTCGAATGTATCTACTGTGGCTTTTACTCGAATGAAAAAGAAAGTGAATTTATTATTATCCTTTCCGACCTCTATTTTCAAAGGTTGATTTCCTATTTCAAACTCAACGTCATTACTTTTGAGTTTGTAACTTGGATTTGTCTTTTTATTTTGAGGGTACGAGGTATGAATTTGGTCTTTATCAATAACTTTGTTAAAAACCAATTTCATTCTTGTGCTTATGTTATTGGAATTATCACAGACAAAGGAGTATACTTTTTTCTTTTTCTCCGAACCTTGTGAACGAACAACTATATCTGTATATATAGACTTATCGAAAACAAAATCTACGAACTTCAAATCAGCCTGTTCGTCCTTTCTGTTCACACTATCCAATATCTTTTCGAAATCTATATGACGCCATTCCTCATTGTCAACATTCTTAAGTATGCTTTTGGTAAGGATTTCGTCATAGTATTTCAACAACTGGTTTTCTGCATCTGAAGAGTACGAACTCAAAATACCCCTAATCCTTTCAAAATGAAAGGCATTATCATTGATTCTCTTTTTTATCTGATCCTTTGTAAAAGACATAGAACTTGGCTCAGAATATTTCTTGTCAGGGAAATACCCGAACTTATCATACTGATCTTTTAAAGACGGATTAGATGATTGCAGAACAGCCAAAATATCTTGGAAAACAAAAAGATCTGCCTCATTCAATGCTATTTGCTCCTTGATTTTTTCTGCGTATCTTTTCAGACACAATTGGTCATAATCTGCGATTACATTTTCCAATTTTGACAGCATACTATTATAAACGACCTCGTAATGAAATGGACCTCCCATTTCGTGCAAATTGAATCCTGCGGTAGTAAGAGATTCCAACTTGTCGTTGCTCAACAAGTTCAAAAGAGCAAAACTTTCATATTTGCCATTGGACCCAACGGCATTTCGTAGTGTTGTAAGGTAACCATTATCAGCATTACTTTGATTGCCTACGATAATTTCGGCACCTGTATCAACTGGTTTTACAGAAACAGTTTCATAATTCGCAACAGGTATCCAGGAATAGTTGTTCTCGTAAACATCAGACACAACTATCGGATTGGCAAATTGCGAATTTGCCAATGCATCGTACAAACCGTCTCTATGTTCTTTATTCTCAAAAAGAACATAGTATTTTGCGCCTCCGCATGGAGGATTTTTGACGAAATATTCTTTTAATAGTTCGTCAACCAGATAGTTATAAAATGACTTTAACATATTGTGCCTCTCCTGAATCGCTCTTTCTTTCTAATAAATTCAACTTTAGTAAATAATTCTCAATCGCCGTTCTTGTAGATATACTGAACGCAATGCCGTACTTGGAGAAACTCTTATAAAGATCATCCAACTTTGTTCGTTTATTTCTTGTCAGCATAGCGGTCAAGAAAAACAACATCTCATCATCCAGATTAAGAATCTCCATACCTCTGCGGGTGGAAAGTAATCTGATTTTCATAATGCCATTAATCCTATCCCGCATTTTGGCGCTGAACTCAGTAGACTGCAATGAAGTGCATAATGTACCAAGTTTAACGATGAAATCCTTGTAATCAGAAACTGAGGTATCCATCAAATCTGGCAATTGAAATTTAGAAGTTTCCCTATTCAAAAAAACATTTCTCTTGTCAGTTTGGTAAGATTTAAGAACTTCCTCTAATTGCTGTTTTACTTCGTCGGTAAATGGTATTTTCTGATACTCGAGCAATACATCGTTGAAAAATCCTATGTTCTTTTTTCCAAGCAATGAGTGAAGGATATCCAAAGTTTGCATTCTGCCAAATACCTTTTCTTGAGCCTCTTTGTTAACGTGTGTTTTCCAACCATCTGTTGCCGCATCACATTCTACCGAAGCGTGTTCTGAGGCTAGAATATAGTACATAATCGTTGGCCCAGTAATTGGTTTGTCGCATTTGCGGGGATCAAGGTTAGCCAATGTCTGAGACAAAGAATAGCATAAATAAAAGTGAAGAAATACGTGAATGTATTTCACAATAACGCTATCCTCCATACTCAGCAACCATTTGAGATCGTCGCAGAACGATTCTTTCACAAATGGAAGTATCAGATACTCGTCGTCCTCCTTCGAATTAGAAAAAGAGCCATCCTCATCTAATGCAGAAACAATAATATCATTAAACAAATTCAATTGCTTACTGGTCAACTGACTCAATATCATCTCATTGGGTTTCAGCATTGAACCTAGGTAATCAATTATCTTTGTTTGGCCACTGATATATTTTTTGCTTTTTTTGTCTAGGTCTTGGTTATTGGCCAAAGGTAAATATTTCAAGAACGAAGAATCAATTATAGTGAAAGAATTGTCAGGATACATAATATCACGCATAACCTTGATGAAAGTATCAATCTGTTCATCTCTCATCTTCCTTTCGTCCTTCAGGTATTTCTTTACTGGCTCTATAGCATTAGCCTCAAAATTCTCTATAGCCTTCACCTGCCTATCCTTGCATTTTCGGAAAAATCCACCTGTAATACCCCTTATTCCACAGGTTTTGTCATAATTACAAGTAGAAGTATTGCTTGTAAATGGAAGAATATTTACAGAAGCCCTGAATACATCAAAAAAAGATTCTTCTCCTTTCTTATCTTTTTTATAGTATTCTTTTCTGAATTTATCTAATGATATTGTCATAATAGTGATACTAAGTTATGTGAACGACTTTTTAACGACATTTCCTTACCTGTAGATGATATTACTACCACCTCCTTCATACTAGAACTATATTTAATTAGTTCACGGATGAAGCGACTAAAATCCATATTCAATTCGCTCTCATAGGAAATTGGCAGTTTGCCGTTTTTCAAAGTCATCAAATATTCATACAAAACATAATCAACTTTCAAGTTTATCTCTTTATCTCCTTCATCTGATTCCACTAACCATTTTAATGGAATGTGGAGAATAAACTCGTTTAAATTATCTCCAATATAAGGACTCTCCACAGGGTCTAAATCTTTATTGATTTTAGCGAACAAACGATATTGACTTCCTTGAATGTTGAGTGGAACTAACTCCTCTTTCTGAACATACGAACCATAATGACGGGGAATACAAACATTCACTATTTCCTCCAAATCTCTTATGACAGTATCTCGTTTGTCTTTTGCGTGATAATCAGCAAGTAATTTCACAAAATCCTTATAAGTTTGTTTTTCGCTATGATAGCACATCAAGTGTTTTAGACGAAATACAAATTTCGAGATCCTTTCCGTATCTATGCCGTGATTGGGATAGAATGTATTTATCTTTTTGAATAACACTTCAGAGGCTGTCCCCAACTCCTTCTTGTCCAAAATATCCTTAGGTATATTGAACGAAGTGAATAAGATCGACAAATCAGTATTATGTTGCAAACTACTGATAGATAATGGGTCAAGCAAAGAAAGAGTTTTCTGAATCTTACTTGTACTGCCGTGGAAAACTGCCGTTGGCAACAAAGCCTCAAAAAAATGGTTTTTCTCTTTGTAATTCTCGATAGTGGGATATACTATAATTGAATGTATAAAATCAAACAAATCTCTTGGAGTTAATATCAACTTGTAACGTATTATACACTCAATCAGCAATTTCACTATCGAATTCTGTATTGCGGGTAGACTAAGAAGTTCAAAATTTATTACTTCAGGCTTCTCGTTTCCATTCTTTTCCTGTAATGTTCTTACATAAGCCTCATAAAATGGATTGTCCATTGTTTTATGAGTAATTTTGTTTAACACAGTTTTTATAAAAATGGAATCAATAGGATATCCCTCCTGGCTTTGGGGATCAAGTTCAAATGATTGCTGGTTGCTGAACGAGACAAATCTCAAATGTTCTGATTGCAAGTTTGTATTAAAGTTATCATTTAATACAGCGTGAGCAAGTTCACCTATTCTAGAAAAATTGACATCGTTTTCAAATTCATTTAGTTTACCCAAATTGATAGCCAAAACCCATTTCAATTCGGTTTTATCAATTTCCTCGTCAGAGAAAAACTTAAGTGCCGTCTTAAGAGTTTCCAAAGAAGACATTTTGGGAGAGCAACTTTCTGTTGCATCATTATAAAAGGCAAAATCATCATATAACCCTGAAGATTTCAACTGGCTTATAATATGAGATTTTCCATCGCCTGCATTTCCAATAAGAAGCACAAGGCCTCCTCCGTTTTGACGGATTACCTCCATATGCTCTTTTAGAGTTTTCTCAATTGGACGCTCTACATTCAAATATTTGGCAAGTTCTGTCAAATTCTGTCCGTTTTGGACAGCACTCAAAGAACCGTGTCCCAATTGATTGAATATTTCTGTTAATTTACTCATTATTGTCCTCCCACAATTTAGGGTTTATTAAGTCCTGCATTTTGTAATTGAACATCTCGATAAGTTCATCACGCTTATCGGGAAACTGCTCCAATGTTCTAAGTATGGTTTTTAATGGCAAACACATCTTTATGCCTTCTCTGTCGTAATATCCGTCGCGGATATCCTTTTCAAATTCATCAAATGTCATCAATAACGGTCTGCCATTAAGAATGCCTCTTGATTGTTCCCAATATGACTGATTCCTGTAAGAGAACTCCCAGAACGACATTTTTTTGTAAAATTGTTGCTGATTACACCAGCGGGCTATCTGAATATAGAGATTGGAAATCTCATATTGGTGATAATCCTCGTGCCTCATTATGTAACCTACACAACCATATTGCATCAGCAACTTTATTCGGTGAAAGATTTCCCAAATATCTTGATAGAATCTTTCGTGACTTTCTTTAGTCAATTTGAATCCACAGAAAAGATAAAACTTCGTACTTTTCTTTGGATTATATCTTTTCCAAATCTTCAAAGCCTTCTCAATCAATTCCCTGTCGCGCCAATTGTCGAAAGCGAAAATGAAATCGCCGTGATATTTCGATTTTGCAAGCAATTGCGCCATCTCCTCTCCGTAAGGGCTCTGAGCCAACATTCTCTCGTCCAAACCTTGACGGAACTGGAAAGGTCTTTTAGTCGCAATCAATTCTTTAAGCAAAGACCTCCAAACCTCAGGCTCCGAGGCAAGAAAGTTGTCGTCCCAAAGATAAATATAAGGTCTCACCAATTTATTGTTCTCGTCCCGCTCATTATCCAAAAAACATTCAAGAGGAGAATAAACCTTAATGGAACTCTCCAACTTGTTGATACAGAAAGAGCAATGTCTAATGCATCCGCGAGTAAGAAAACCAATACTATATTGTTGATAATCCTTATACTTCTCTCGTTTGAACCCTAAGGCTACCTGCTGATTCACATAAGCATCATATAAATGATAATCAGGCATTTGCCTTGCCATATCAATTCCCATAATACGATCTCCTCCTCGCTTATTTGGAAACCGATTAAGGAATTCATCACGCTCCAATCTTGTCATATCCTCGTGCCTTGCAATACGGTACTTTGTCATACTTGTTTCAGTAGCATAAAAGCCCGTTCCGCCAACCGTAAATTTTGCCTCATCATCAGTTTCCTTTGCCTGTTCGTAAAAAATTGGCAAGTTTGTAAACGAGAAAACACGTGATAGATAGATCCTTGTGTAATCGGTTATATCTTCATCAGGATTTAAAATGAGTTTATACCTAATATCGTTGTCTTTCAGAAATCCTGCGATTTTCAGAAGCACGAGATTAGGGTGACGCGTACCATTGTCCAGCAAATCGGCATCCACCAATCCGACAAGTTCGTTTTGATCACTACTCATTTTAAATCATTGATAAATTTTGATCCGATTTACAAAGATCTTAATAAAAAATTACTTGATCAAGTTTTTTTCAAAGAATATTTGTGAATTTGCACGGCTCTTTCATTTAAAAATACTTGCAAACACGAAAAACATTATGTAAATTTGCGGAGCGCACCTTCGCGTGCGCGCATACCAGGGGCGTTCAGCCCCCGCTGTCTTACCGTGTT
>JAZUEG010000390.1:0-19740 GCA_045640025.1 Bacteroidales bacterium | reverse complement strand
AGTCTATTGTATCGAAGTTCATGATCTCGGCTCTTACTCTCAGTCGGTCGTTTACCTTCACGTACATTACAGCGGCCTTGTCGCTTGTAATCTTGCCGTCGATACCGGTGGCCACCTTTGGACGGGCCTTGCCGTAGTCCTCAAACAGGCAGCTCGATACATAGCCTACTACTGGATTGTCGTAGATGTTCTCGAATTCCAGCGAGTGGTTGGAGAATGCGTAGTATACCTTGGATTCGAGCGGAAGTATCACGAAAATGAATCCGTTGGAGAATGTATTGTTTTTGGCAATGTCGGCTATCTCCTTGTCGTCGTAGGTCTCTATCCTTACCTCCTCGGCTATCAGCGAAAAATCTTCCACATAGATTTTGCTGTTGCTTATCTTACCTACAGTATCCATGAAATATGGTGTGTTGCCTGCTATCCAGTTACCCTTGGGCAGACCCTCCAATAGTTTCTCGTTGCCGCAGAGGTGCATTACACGGCCCTGCTTGATGAATTCTATTACTTCATCTCTTGAGTACAATTTGTTTTTCATATAGGTAATTGTATTAATAAGGTTATTTATTACTTTTATGATACAATTTCCATGTCCCGATTCTGCGCTTTCCCCTTTGCCAGTATCGATATTGCAAACATAATAAAAATTTGTTAAAATATTAAATTTATGTGATTTTTTTTCAAAAAATTTTTATGACGCAGTTTGTTGTCAATATTTTTTGTATCAGTTAAATTGTTTTCACCAAAAATCATTTAACTTTGCCGAAAAGTATTTATATTTGTGTCTCAAATTATGGAGAATATTGCCAGCAGAATATTGGACAGCCATGCAGAATTCATGGAGCAGGGTATGGCAGCTGATGGCGGCAAATGGTTTGCCTACAGCGGCTATCTTGATGTGATGGAGCGCCGTGCTAACAGCAGCGGTTCGCCATGGACTATATACGGCATGGGCTTTTCGGCGCGCAGATACATGATTCCGTCATGGCACATAGGCAATGGCGAGGTCAGGGTTTTGGCGTGGAGCCAGATGCACGGCAACGAGCCAGTATCTACTCTCGCGCTCCTGGATGTGATGAATTTTCTGGAGAGCGGACACGAAATAGCAGTCTGGCTGAGGCGAAGGTGCAGCATAGTGGCCATCCCGATGCTGAATCCCGAGGGACACATCAACCGCAACCGGCGAAACTCCATGGGAATCGACATCAACCGCGATGCTATGGATCTGCAGTCGGCCGAGGCGAGGTTTCTGATGGAAACGTATCAGCTGCACAAACCCGACCTTGCGCTCAATCTCCACGACCAAGAGGACACCTACACTCCGGGCCAGAGTCCCTACCAGACTTTGGTCTCGCTCCTGGCTCCCGAGTGCGATGCGGCTGGCTCGGTCACCGGACCGCGGCGCAGGGCCATGGGAGTGTGCGGGGCGCTGGCATTGATGCTCGGCGGGATATTCCCCGACAGGATTTCGAGGTATCAGGACAGCTATACGCCCACGGCCTTCGGCGATACTTTCATGAGGCTCGGCGCGTCGGCGGTGCTCATAGAGGCCGGCGCCTACCGCGGCGACAGGAGCCGGAGCGTGGCCAGGAGGGCTGTATTTCTATCTGTATTAGCTGCCATGATATTCTATGTGGAGGGTGCAGCTGATGGCGGGATATACAACCTGCTCCCCGTAAACCAGCGCGGAAGGGTACTGCTATTGAGGATGCGCGGACTCAGGATCATGACTCCCGAGGGCCAAAGTTATACAGCTGACATAGGCATACAGAGGGTAAAGACATCGCTTAATCCAGAGGATTTTGCCGATGATTTCAGCGACTGCCGGGTAATGAATATCGGAAATCTGGATTCGTATGCGGCTGAATATGAGTTTGATGCCAGCGGATACACTTTCTGCGGACAGAGCACTGATATGTATGTGACACGGCCCGCCGATTTCGATATCAGGGATACCGGCAATAGAATTATGAATGTGAAAAATATTATTGAAAATTACTGATTATGGACAACAACAATCAGGCAGAGGTGCCCGAGATTACCGAGGATGAGCGCCGTCTGCTTATCAGCAATTATTTCAGGGTAAATAATGTGGAGCTTCCTTCCTTTACCAAGGGAAGGATTATTCTCGTATATATAGGCATATTGTTGGGTTTTATCCTGATGATGTATCTCAAGAGCGCGGTGCCTACTGTGATATTCTGTACGGCCTGTTTTGCGTTCTCGTTCTGGCATTTCTATCAGTTCATCAAGCCTTATTTCCATGAGCGGAGGCTCTACAGCAAGCGTCCCCAGCCCGACGAGATGTGCTCCTGGCTGGTCAAGGATTTCAAGGAGACCGTAAAGCCCAAGGCCATACAGTCGCTCAGCCTCAATATGAGCGATGTGCGCCCCGAGAATTTCATCATTATCCCCATTCCGATATACTGGAATGCGCCGGGCATCAATGTGGGGGAGATTCTCAGGTCGCCATTAGCTGATGGCTCTTATCTCTATACGATGTGGAGGGTGCAGGTGCTGGTGCTCACACGCCATTTCATCAGCCTCTTCAAGTGCAATTACAACTGGGTGACCAATCAGGTGAGCAGCGTATTCACCAATGAGTTCTATTTCCAGGATATCACATCTATCCGCAACGACCTCAGGGAGATAGAGTTCAATCTTGTGGATAATCCCGAGCAGCCTGTGGGCGCGGGCAAGGTGTTCTGCGTCACCAATTTCTCGGGCGAATATCTCACTGTAATCAACGATATCCCGTCGTTGAGCCCGCCCAAGAATGTATCGGTAAACCTGGAATACGTGGTGTCGCTCCTCAGGATGGTAATCCGCAACAGGAGGTTCGGCATTCAGCACGAGGAGGTTACCAAGAAGGGGCAGGAGCAGGCTGTCGACAATGATCCAAACTCGGAGGCCAACCGCGGTGCCGTGGCCGAGAAGATCAACAGCGTGGACCACCTCTTCAATCACGGCGACGACGACGATGTGGACGAGGTGCGCCAGGAGTCCCAGTTTGACGGCGATATGTCGTCGAGCTTCGAGGAGCTGGGTCTCGACACCCCTACTAACTAATACTAAATACCATAACTCTAACACTTTCAGCTATGAGGATATTCCGGATATTGGCTTTTTTGATGGCCGTGGCGCCCTGCGTGGCTGTGGCCCAGGGATTGCCCGATAACGCCTACGAGAGACCTCCAAGCCAGGTTTCCGATTCCATTATCATGTCGTTTCACAGGGATTTCGGCAAAAACAAGTACGAGACCATCCAGATGATAGATGATATTATGTCGGTGGAGTATTTTGAGGCCGAGAACGAGGAGGGCCATCTTGCCCTCGATTCGCTCTGCTGCGATATCAACGGCGTGTTCAAGTATTGCCGGATAAGGCGTCAGGGTAGCAAGGTGCTTGTGGAGTATCACACTGGCGAATACGGCCAGGTGCACGACCTCGACGAGTGGGATTATTATTACGAGGGAGGTCGTCTGCTGCAGACAATATACACTCATCACAGGCAGAGCGGCGAGCCTTTCGAGGACTATGGTGTATACGAGTTTGTGGAAGAGAAGAGGGTGGTTTTTGTATCAGCTGGCCAGCCTCCGCTATATATCTACCGCGAGGGCGAGGGGTATTCGCAGCAGTTTGATATCAGCGAGGTGCCTTTCGAGCAGTTCGATGTCAAGAACCTACTCTACGACAAGTACATGTTTGAGACCGTGGGGACCAAGATTCTGAACAACGACAGGGATATCTGATTTTTTTTCTATTAATAAAAGGAATTACATAAATGGAAGTAAAACCATACGCAGACAGCAGCAAATCCAAGCGCGAGCAGGTGGAGGAGATGTTCGACAATATAGCGCCCAAATACGATTTTCTGAATCACTCGCTTACCATGGGCATCGACAAGCTCTGGCGCAAGAAAGCCATCAAGATGGCCAACGAGCACAGCCCGGCCACCATTCTCGATATTGCGGCCGGCACCGGCGACTTCTCGATTCTGGAGGCCAAGCGCACCAACGCCACTGTTACCGCCATCGACATCTCGCAGAATATGCTCAACATAGCCATCGAGAAGGCCAGAAAGGAGAATCTGTCTGACAGGATTACATTTATGAAGGCCGATTCGCTCGATATGCCTTTTGCCGACAATACTTTCGATGCCGTAACTGTGGGTTTCGGTGTCAGGAATTTTGTGGATATCCCCAAGGGACTCAGCGAGATACTCCGCGTGCTCAAGCCCGGCGGACGTCTTGTGGTATTGGAGCTTAGCGAGCCGCCCAATCCTGTTGTAAAGGCCTGCTACAGCCTCTATTTCCACAGGGTGCTTCCATTCTTCGGCCGTCTGGTGAGCAAGGACAAGGAGGCCTACAAGTATCTGCCCAACAGTGTTGACCATTTTCCGTATGGCGAGCGTTTTGTGGAGATAATGAAAGGCTGCGGATATCAGAACACCCAGCTCAAGTGGCTCACCATGGGTCTCTCGGCCATATATGTGGGAGAGAAGTGCAGCTAATGGCGATTGAATTTTCTACACCATCCTTACGCCAATTATCAGCTGGTCGTCTATCTGATTTACCTGAGTATTCGATATGCTGTTTTGGGTCCATGTCTGGAATACGGCCCTGAGTATCGATTCCTGAATCTGCATCGGCAGATACGACATACTCGCCATCAGCTCGTATAGCCTTCTCGATCCGAATTTGGTGTGGCCGTCGTCGCCGCCAAACTGGTCGGAGAATCCGTCGCTGAACATGTATATCATGTCGCCGGGCTGATATTCTATTTCAGTGTTTGCAAATTCGCCCCTGTCCAGGATGTTGTAGCCTATGCACATCTTGGTGGGCTTGTATTCCTTGTATTCGTTTTGGCTTACTATCAGCAGCGGACGGTTGGCTCCCGAGTATACGATTTTTCTGTTTTTGCGGTCTATCTTGATGAGCGCAAGGTCTATGGAGTCCGACATCTGGTTTTTGCCTATTCCCATCATCTTGGCGAAACGCTGTTTCATTATGTTGAGGAAAGTTCCCGGCATGGTGTCGCCGTTAGAGAGGTCTATCTCTGAGCCCAGGTCGTTCATTATCGAAATGCCTAACATGCAGAGGAATGCGCCCGGCACACCGTGGCCTGTGGCGTCGGCGGCTATCAGATAAGTGTATTGCCCCGATTCGCGTATCCAGTAGAAGTCGCCGGATACGGGTGCCACCGAGTTCCAGTATATGAAATGCTCTCCTATGTATTTGTGAACCACTGCGCGGCTGGTCATCAGGGCGTCCTGAATGCTGCGTGCCAGGCCGATGGCTTTGCCCATTCTCATCTTGAACAGCCTGGAGGTCTCGGTCTGCATCTTTATGGTCTCGAGCTGTGCCTCTATCTCTGCCCTCTGCTGAATGATGGTTTCCTGGGTGTGTTTCAGCTGAATGTTTTTTCCCGATATTTCGTCTTTGGCTTCCTGGAGCTTGCTGTTTATCCTCTTGAGCACCAATCCGTTTATCGCCATCACCAGCAATGTTAGTCCCGCGGCGATGGTTACTATTACGAGGATTATGTTTATGGTTTTTCTGCGCTGGGTTTTCTGCTCAAACTCCGCTTCCTGCTTTTTCTGGTTTTCGTCGTACTGTTTCATGAAAGTCTCGAAATCCACCCTCGCCTCCAGCTGCTGGGACTTGCTGGCCTGCTCGGCGTTGAATTTCCTGATGGTGAGCTTGTTGCTCTTGTCGATCATGGACAATGCTGCCTTGTAGTTGCCCATGGCCTTGTAATACTTGGTGGCTATCAGATAGTATAGCCTCAGCTCATTCTGCGGCAGTCTGTCCTCGTGGAATGTTTCCATTATCTTGCTGGCCTTGGCCAGTGAGTCGAGAGTTATGTATGCGCTCATGGTGTTCAGCTCCATGAAAGTCTTGTAGCTGTCCTCCTCGTGCAGCTCGCGCATTATCCTCTTTCCGTCGTCTATCACTTCCAGCGCCTCGGCGGCCAATTTTTTCGCTTCATCGCCTTTCATAGTCTCCGATTGCGACAGCAGTATACGGCTCACTATCAGTGATATTGTGGCTTTGTGGTAGCTGTATGCGCTGTCCAGGTATTGATATGTGCCTGTTATCAGGTTTACGGCCGAATCTACATCCCTCTTGTCGCGGTTTTCCTCGTATCGGTTGATGTGGCAGTATGCCTTGCAGTATAGCGCGAAAATGTGGTTGGCAAAATCGTTTCGGCTCTCAAACAGCGAATCGGCCTCGTGGTAATATGCCAGTGCCGTCTGATACGCTCCAAGTGCCTTGTAGTTGTCGGCGCCCAGCATCAGCAGGGTAGGCATCATGGTGCTGTCGTTGTTTTTGATGCACCTGGTGCGGGCCATCTGTATAGCCTCCATCGATTCCTTGATCTGCGAATTGAGCGCGAATGTCCAGCTGATGCTCATCAGCTCCTGTATGGCCGCGCGGTGATTGCCCTGGCTGTCGAATTCCCTGAGCCTTTCGAAAGCCGAGGTGAGGATGGCGTCTTCTTTGGTAAGCTCTTGTATATCAACCTCCTGTGCCGACGCGCTTACTGCTGTCAGCATTATTATGGTGGCTAATATGTGCAATGCTTGCATCCTCATTTTTTTGTATATCCAAATTAATTATTACCTTTGTGCAATTATTTACAAAAATAATACAAATTGTATATGAAAACAAGAATATTTTGTCTGATGGCAATGATTTTTGCACTTTTGATGCAGTCGTGCCACAAGGATACTCAGCTCGACGACGATCTGGATGCCATTAAGGCATATCTCGACAAGAATGGAATACAGGCCGAGAAGAAAAAGAATGTCTATTACGAGATGCTCGTGGAGGGCACAGGAGCGCAGTGCAATGCCGGCGACCAGGTGGCCTGCAAGTATGTGCTCACCACTGTAAGCCATCCCGACAAGGTGCTGGATCAGTCCACCAAGCGCGCATTCGAGGTTACACTGCCGTCTAATGTGCCAAGCTCCGATGCGGGCATTATTCCCGGTTTCCAGATAGCGCTCACTCTCCTGAAGGAGGGCGGCAAGGGCCGTTTCTATATCCCGTCGCAGCTCGCGTATGGCGAATATTCGTTTGGAGCTGATGCCAACGGTGAGGGCGGCGAGCCCAACTGCAATCTGATATACGAAATAGAACTCTGTGAGATATTGAGCAATGGCAACAAACATTGAAATTGTATTAGCTCCCGCCCTTTACCAATACCACTCCAAGGGCGGCAATGTGGTGCTGATAGATGTGGCGAGGTTTACATCCACACTGATAACGGCGCTGGCCAACGGTGCCGTATCGGCCGAGGTGTATCCCGATACCGAGATTCCGCTGCGCCTCAAGAAGGAGCACGGATATCTGCTGGTGGGCGAGACCAAGGGCCTCGATATCGAGGGTTTCGATTTCAACAACTCGCCCGTGGCCATGACAGCCGCCAATGTATCGGGCCGTCAGCTGGCTTTCTCCACATCCAACGGCACATACACACGCTCCGTAATCGATAATTACGATGCCATATATGCCGGGGGCTTCATTAATGCTACCGCACTGGTAAACAGGCTTATAGCTGATGGCAGGGATGTGAAGCTCGTATGCTCGGGCCGTTCGCGCAATATCGCCATCGAGGATATGATATTTGCCGGATATGTGGCCGAGAGGCTTTCAGCTAATGGCGGGTTTACCTACAACGACGACTCGGTGCCGGCATCGATGCTCATGTGGCAGATGGCCAGGGAAAATCCGCTTGATTTTGTGCTGAGAATGTCGCCGTCAGTCAATTACAGCTATGGCAAGCGTCCGCATTACAGGGCCGATATCGATACCGTATTTCTGATGGATACTTTCGATGTGGTGCCGGAGGAGATTTCTCCGTTGAAATTTGTAGTTAAGAGATAATGATGAAAAAGAAGGTAGTAATAGGTCTTTCGGGCGGTGTGGACAGTGCCGTGGCCGCATATCTGCTCAAGGAGCAGGGCTACGATGTGCACGCCCTATTCATGATCAACTGGAAAAACTCGTCGGTAACTCTGTCAGGCGACTGCACCTGGGAGGAAGACCAGATGGTGGCCCAGATGGTGGCCCGTCAGCTCGACATTCCGCTCCACGTGGTGGATAGCAGCGAGCGCTACATGAGCCATGTGGTTGATTATATGTTCGATGAGTATGCCAAGGGCCGTACTCCAAACCCCGACGTGCTCTGCAACAGGGAGATCAAGTTCGAGATCTTCAGCCGTTATGCACAGGAGCTCGGCGCCGATTATGTGGCCACAGGTCACTACTGCCGCAAGGAGATGTATCAGGCGCCGGATGGCAATACATACGCAAGGCTATTAGCTGGCACCGACCCCAACAAAGACCAGAGCTACTTCCTTTGTCAGATGAGCCAGAGCCAGCTGAGTAATGTCCTATTTCCCGTGGGCGACATCATAAAGCCGGAGGTGCGCCGCATAGCCACCGAGATAAAACTCGCCTGCGCCAAGCGGAAGGATTCGCAGGGAATATGTTTCGTTGGAAAGGTGGACCTTCCAGTTTTCCTTCAGCAGAAACTGAAATCCAGGGAGGGAAACATCGTGGAGATGACTGACGACGCTTTTGTTTACCGACGCCGAAATGATGCGCCCGACGATTACCGCGCTCTCAGCAAGCCATACATCTATACCGAGAACGACGGCTTCATAATCGGCAGACACATTGGCGCTCAGTATTATACAATAGGTCAGCGCAAGGGCCTCAACATAGGCGGACACAAAAACTCGACCTACGTTCTCGCTACCGATGTGGAAACCAACACCATCTATATCGGCGAGGGCGACAATCATCCCGGTCTCTACCGCAAGGCCCTCTTTATCCGTGAAGACGAGATTCACAACATCCGTCCCGACAAGGCCCTGAAGGTAGGCGACCGTCACCGATGCAAGGTACGCATCCGTTACCGTCAGCCATTGCAGGATGCCGAGCTGATACGTGAGCAGGAAGGCCTCTACATCCTCTTTGATGAGGCTCAGAAAAGCGTTACTCCCGGACAGTTCGCCGCATGGTACGATGGAGATGAGCTGGTAGGAAGCGGCGTGATATTCAATTAGTTAATCACTTCTTGCTGATGCTGAACAGGAAATCCTTCTCTTCTTTGCTGAGGCTGTTGTATCCTGATTTTGATATTTTGTCGAGTATTTCGTCGGTCTTTTTCTGGCGGTCGGCCTTCTGCTGATTGTAGTCGCCGTCATTTGCAGGAGTTGCATTGTGTGCCTTGTTGGTATTGCGGTAGCTGATGTGCATTGTAGCGTTGCCGCTCTTCCTCTTGCCAAATGGCCACAGGGTTACTATCTTGTCTATTATATTATTTATCCATCGGGTGATGTCCTTGCCCTGACGCATCTTCCAGCCGAAGAGCGCGCCTGCCACGGCACCTCCAAGATGTGCGAGGTGTCCGCCGGCATTGTTGCCTGTGGCCATCTGCAATACATCGTAGGCTATATATATTAGTCCCAGCCATTTCATCTTGAGCGGAAACATTCCGAATACCAGCACCTCGGTATCAGGATGATACACGCATATCGCTATTACTATGGCCGTTACCGATGCCGAAGCGCCTATGCACGGCACCGATACATGCGGCATCCCCAGCCACGCCAGTATGCTGTATGTAATTACGTAGATGGCCGCTCCGCCCAGTCCGCCCATCAGGTAGAGGCCCAGTGCCTGCTTGTTGTTGAAGTTGGTATAGAACATCATGCTCATGAAATACAGCCAGATCATGTTCCAGAACAGGTGCATGAATTCCGTATGGGTAAACATGTATGTAAATGGAGTCCATATCCTCCAGAGCAGCCTGCCGAATGTGGGCTGTGTGCCGAGGTAGTTGCTCATTACGGCATCGTAAAACAAGTCCAGATCCTTAGTCTTCGATATCAGATAGCCAATCAGCAGCAGCAGGTATACACCCACATTCACCATCAGCAGCTTGTTTATTATCGATTGATCCCAGAATTTCTTGAGTCCTCCCATAGTGTATTCCTTTTATTATTAGTTGAACATCTCGTTGTGTGGATTCCTGCGCCACCAGAGCATCAGCAGTATGCCAAACAGCATTCCGCCCAGATGCGCAAAGTGCGCTATATTGTCGCCGGCAAAGTCCTTTACTCCGAAGAAGAGCTCCGCCAGTCCGTATATCAGTACAAAATATTTGGCCGGTATGCCTATCGGGATAAATAGCAGCTGAAGCTTCATATTAGGGAACATCATGCCGAAAGCCAATAGAAGTCCGAATACGGCTCCCGACGCGCCTATCATCGGACGGCTTACAAAACCGCTGTCCAGCCTTGACTGCACTTGAGTGAATGTGGAATCTATTATCACCTGCTCATCCACCAGGCCTGAGCGCCAAGCCTCGGCTATCTCGGTGGCACGGGCCTCGTCGAACAGCTCGGTGCACGATCTGGCCATGGCTATCAGCGAGTCGGGGGATGGGTCGGCCAGATACGCGTGGGCCGCATCCATGAATGGAGACAGCTGATAGTAGTTTACCAGGGTATTGACCACCGCGGCGCCCAGGCCGGTCACCATGTAGTAGAATACGAATCTCTTGGTGCCCCATACATGCTCTATGATGCTGCCGAACTGGGTGAGCGCAAACATATTGAAGAATATGTGCATCAGGCCGCCGTGCAGAAACATGTATGTGAAAAACTGCAGCGGCTTGAATCCCGGCGATTTTATATAGTGGAGTGCCAGATGGTCGGTGATGTCCACCTTTACGGTCGACATCAGCACATAGCCCAGGATGAATATTCCAATATTCGCCCAGAGCAGGTATTTCACTCCGTTGGTAAGCATCGGCATGGCTTGTAATGTTTTTCGTTAGTTGAATCGTTTTTCTATATCATCGAGCGATATTATCGTGACTGCGGTTTTGCCGTCGGGCGAGTAGTTGGGCGCCGATGTGGCAAACAGCTGGTCGGTAAGCTCCCTCATCTCCATGGCGCTCAGCGCGCGTCCCGATACTATGGCCTCGCTGCGCGCTGCCGATTTGGCCAGTATCTCGGCCATCGACTGCCTTGCGTTGCCGTGCTCGTTTTTGTAGTTGTCTATTATGAACATCAGTATCTCCACGGCCTTGTTCTGGTCGAGGTATGGCGGTATGCCCTTCAGCGTGGCCTTGCCGTCGTAATACTCTATCTCGTAGCCCACCTGCAGCAGCTCCTGCTGTATGTCGCAGGCCAGCGCCAGCTGTACGGGGTCCATATCCAGCTCCAGCGCATACAGCAGCCTGCTCACCGAGTCGCTGCTGGATTGCGCGCTGTTCAGGTATTTCTCGTAGAGCACCCTGTAGTGGGCCCTGTGCTGGTCTATTATCATCAGCCCGCTCTTGGCCGGCGATACTATGTACTTGTTCTTTATCTGTATCAGCTTGCTCTCAGTCTGTCCACTGGCCTGCGGTATGGGCAGGGTGCTGTCAGCTGATGGCGGGATATCTGTATCGCCATTAGCTGATGGCATGATATCGTAATTGCCATTAGCTGATGGCATGATATCTGTATCGCCATTAGCTGATATGTTGTATAGGCTCTCCCAGCTGCTCAGGTTGTGGCGGCTGCTGGTGGATGAGCCGGTTGTTGAGGGGCCGCTGCTTCTGCGGGTGCTTACAAACGGGTTGTAGAAAGGGTCGTATTCCACCTTGGGCTCGCTGGGCGGCGGCGCGCTCTTGGGAAAATAGGGAATGCTGCCGGCCTCCTCGTTGGTGAAGTCGATGGCCGGGGCCACATCGCAGCGGCAGAGCGTCTCCTTGATGCCGGCCAGCAGAAGGCGGTATACATCCGACGCGTTCTCGAAGTTGATCTCCGTCTTGGTGGGATGCACATTTACATCTATGGTGCGCGGATCCACCTCCATGTATATGAAATACGGAGGTATGCAGTCGGGAAGGGTCAGCTTGTCGTAGGCCTGCGTGATGGCCTTGTTGAAATACTGGCTCTTCATGTAGCGGTTGTTCACAAAGAAAAACTGCTTGTCGCTCTTGCGCTTGGTGTTGGCGGGCTTGCCCACATATCCCGTTATCTTGACTATGGATGTGTCGATGTTAAGCGGTATCAGCTCCGAGTTCAGGTTCTTGCTGAATACGTTGAGTATTCTCTGCTTCAGGTTGGCCTTGGGCAGGGAGTATATCATTACATCGTTGTGGTAGAGCGAGAACTCTATGGTGGGGTGGGTGAGCACTATCCTCTGAAACTCGGTGATAATGTGCTGGAGCTCGGTGCTGTTGGCCTTCAGGAACTTGCGGCGCGCCGGCACATTGTAGAACAGCGACTTGATGGCGAAATTGGTGCCCGGGCTCATGCTGCACGCGCTCTGGCTTATGAACTCCGATCCGTTGATTATGATATCGGTGCCCACGGAGTCCTCGGGACGGCGGGTCTTGAGCTCCACCTCGGCCACGGCGGCTATCGACGCGAGGGCCTCGCCCCTGAATCCCTTGGTGTAGATGCAGAAGAGGTCGTCGGTCTTGTAGATCTTGCTCGTGGCATGGCGCTCAAAACTCATCCTGGCGTCGGTAACGCTCATACCACACCCATTGTCAATCACCTGTACCAGAGTGCGTCCGGCATCCTTGATGTTGACTGTAATCTTGGTGGAGCCTGCGTCCACGGAGTTTTCCACCAGCTCCTTCAGCACCGAGGCGGGGCGCTGTATCACCTCGCCCGCGGCTATCTGATTGGCCAGCGCATCCGACATGAGTCTTATTACATCTGCCATTTCGTTGTCAATAGAATTACTGTTATACACCTGGCGGCTGTATCGCCATCAGCTATATGAAATTGTAATACTGATTGATGCAATACAGTATAGTGCCTATGATGGCGGCCAGCAGCATTACCCTGAGGCTGGAGTGCCGCATCTTCTCGTGGCGGCGCTCGTACATGCGCTTGAATGTGCCGCTCTGCAGTATGCGCACGTCCTTGGCATCGTCCAGGCCCATCTCCTTGTGGATTTCGGCCACGCGGCGCTCAAAGTCCTCCTTCTGCTCGTCGTAGAACATGGGGCGGTACTGGAATCTGTGAATTGTGTTTTCCGGAAAAAATCTTGGTAATCCCATGGTGTTGATAAATTATTTTTCTAATTTCGCAAAGATAATTAATTTTGGCGATAATCTCAAAAAATACCTTTATTAAAAATCGAAAAAAATATGATTGCCTATCATAATAACAAGGGACTCTTGAAGTTCCGGGTATTGGAGAGCCATCCCGAGGTCATTAATTTTGTGACCACCCGGCACCGTCCCGATGGCGGAGGCTCCATGTTCAATATCGGATTCAGCGGCGGACCGCAGGAAGAGAGCCTTGCCAACAGAAGGCTATTAGCTGATACACTGCACATAAGCCCCGGTCAGATGGTTTTCATGAACCAAGTGCACGGATGCAGTGTTTTTGCAGCTGATGGCGTGGATGGCGACATGGGATTCCTCTGCAAGGAAACCGCCGTAAGCGATACCGATGCTCTGATAACCAACAAGAGCGGTATCTGCCTGATAGCCAGATCGGCCGACTGCATTCCTGTGCTTCTGTATTCGCCCGATTCGCATTCCATAGCGGCCATACACTCGGGGCGCGAGGGCACTTACCTCGGTGCGGTGGCGGCGGCGGCCAGGCAGCTGATGGCGAGATATGGCGCACGGCCATCCGGCATGATAGCCTGCATAGGCCCCGGCATCAATGGCGACTGCTACGAGGTGGGCATGGACTGCGCGCAGAAGTTCATAGACGACGGCCGTTTCGGCGGCGAAACTATCATGATAGTAGGCGACAAGGCCTTTCTCGACCTGAAAAAAATGATTTTTTATGATTTATTAACGGTCGGATTAGTTGCAACTAACATCGAAATTAGTGATATTTGCACCAAATGCAGCGCCGGCGATTTCTTCTCGGCACGCCGGGGAGAGACTCAGCGTTTCTGTGCCGGTATCTGCATCAGGTAACTAACAACAATAATATAATAATATAAAGTGATGAGAAAATATTTAGCCGTTCTGCTGGCGATAGGCGCATGGATGCTGCAGTCGTGCGGCGAGGGCATCAAGAAAAGACCTCTGGCCAACAGCTCTCGCGAGGTGGCTATGGCCCACGAGCCTGCTGTGGCCGGCAACAGGGACATTGCCGACCGCAGCGGTATCAAATTTTGGGACGACATGGATTTTGATACTTACCCTACTCCCACCATGTCTGGCAAGAAATTTGTATCTGCCCTAAATCCCAATGCCAGCGTGGCCAATGGAAGGATGCACGCAGCCTACCGCCTGGGATGCGCAATGGCCGCCGACGACAATCTGTCGCTGTCGCAGAGGGAAAAACTCGTGAAACTTACCGTGCCGCAGGTGATGGCCGACGATTCCACGCTATTAGCTGACCAAAACCCCGAAAAACTATTTGCCCGATGTATGCGGGAGGCCCGCGAGGAGGGCGAGCGGGGAATGGCAGCCCTGATGATGAGCGGATATTACATGGGACACATGAAGCTGGCACTCGAAAGCCTGAACCCCGACACCAAGCTCCCCGACGACAGGGTGATAGCCAAATCGATAGCCAATCTCGACAATCTGAAGGCTTTCCTGAACAACGCCCTCAGCTCCGAAAAAGAACTCTCGGTGGCCGCTGTGATACAGAAGATTGTATTGCACACCGACAAGCTGAAAGCTACTTACAACAACGCGAATGCAGAACCGTCGGAAAAATATTCCGAGCTGCTGGCTCAGGTGAGGGATATCGACGAGTTCTTCAATTAATATTAACTCTTAATAAATTTTTATGATTATGGCAGAAAACAACAGCTCAATAAAGACAGTGGAGCGCTACAACCGGCGCACACTCACCCGAATACTCAGCGACCTATTCAAGAACAATCCAATGCGCGACTATTCCTCCCAGGAACTCGTGGAGACTCTCCAGATTCAGGACGACGGTTCGCGCCAGATTCTGGACCTCGTGATTAAGGACCTGATGGATACCAACCGCATAAGCAAGAACTCATACGGCGACTATCACGCACAGATAAAGACCGGCGTAATAATAGGTACCATAGACCTCAGCAAGAAGGGAATGGCTTTTGTGACCCCCGACGAGAGCGACATCGAAATCGCCATCAGCTCCGAAAACCTCCACAACGCACTCCACGGCGACAAGGTAGAGGTATCCCTCTTTGCCCGCACATCCGACGGAAGCCAGGAGGGCGAGATAATACGAATAGTAAAGCGCGCACGCACCACCTTTGTGGGAACAATAGAGAAATCGAAGAATTTCGCATTCCTGGTGCCCAACCACAAGACTATGCCTTACGACATCTTTATCCCGCTGAGCAAGATGATGAAGGCACAGCCCGGCGACAAGGCCGTGGCCAAGATTACCGAGTGGCCCGAGGGCGCCAAGAATCCTATCGGCGAGATTGTGGAGGTACTGGGCTCCACCGGCGACAACGAGACCGAGATGCACGCCATCCTGGCCGAATTTAATCTCCCTTACGCATTCCCCAAGGATGTGGAGGAGGAGGCTGCATCGCTCGACGCAGGTATCACTCCCGAGGAGGTGGCCAAGCGCCGCGACCTCCGCGACATTCTCACATTCACCATCGACCCAGCCGACGCCAAGGACTTCGACGATGCCATATCTTACCGTGTGCTCCCCAACGGAAACTATGAGATTGGCGTCCACATTGCCGACGTGTCACATTATATTATAGACGGCACACGCCTCGACGAGGAGGCTCAGGCCCGCGCCACCAGCGTTTACCTCGTTGACCGCGTGGTTCCAATGCTGCCCGAGGCTCTCTGCAATGGCATCTGCTCTCTCCGTCAGGACGAGGACAAACTCACATTCTCTGCCGTATTCGAGCTGAACGAGAATGCCGAGATTCAGAGCGAGTGGTTCGGCAAGACCGTAATCCGCAGCAACCGCCGTTTTGCCTACGAGGAGGCTCAGCAGGTGATAGAGACCGGCGTGGGCGATTGCAAGGAGGCCATCCTGAAGGCTTGGGACCTTGCCAGCAAGCTCCGCGACGCACGTTTCAAGGCCGGCTCCATCTCGTTCGACAAGGCCGAGATAAAGTTCGACATCGATGAGAACGGCAAGCCGCTCCGCGTTTACTTCAAGGAGACCAAGGAGGCCAACTGGCTTGTGGAGGAGTTCATGCTATTAGCTAATAAGCGCGTAGCCACTTTCATAGGCGCCAAGAAAGACAAGCGTCATCCTGCCAAGACTTTCGTTTACCGTATCCACGACGAGCCCGATCTGGAGAAGCTCTCGTCTTTCCAGAAGTTTATCGGCAAGTTCGGATACTCTATAAATATGAGCAACGAGCAGCTGATAGCCAAGACATTGAACGAGGTGCTCACCAAGGTGAAGGGCCGCGACGAGCAGGAGGTGATATCCTCTCTCGCCGTCCGCTCCATGGCCAAGGCTGTGTATTCCACCGAGAATATCGGTCACTACGGTTTGGCGTTCCCATACTACACCCACTTTACATCGCCTATCCGCCGCTATCCCGATCTGATGGTTCACCGTCTGCTCTTCAGCTACCTCAATGGCGATAAGTCGGCTGATAAGAATTATTACGAGAAGCTCTGCAAGCACTGCAGCGACCGTGAGTACCTTGCAGTACAGGCTGAGCGCGCCTCCGACAAGTACAAGGAGGTGGAGTTTATGCGTGACCACCTCGGCGAGGTGTTCCCGGCCGTAATCTCCGGCATCACTGAGTGGGGCATATATGCCGAGCTCGAGGAAAACAAGATAGAGGGCATGATCCCTATGCGCGACCTCGACGACGATTTCTATATGTTTGATGAGGAAAACTACTGCCTCATTGGTCACTACACCCGCAAGAAGTTCCAGCTCGGCGACAAGATCCAGATCAAGATTGCCCGTGCCAACCTCGAGCGCAAACAGCTCGATTTCGTTCTTGCCACATCGGAGAAATACATCGAGACCGATCCCGACAAGGCCGACGCCATCGACAAGCGCAACAGCGGCTCGCAGTCGAAATCCGGCGGACGAGGCGGACGCGGCCCCAAGAGCGAGGGCAAGCGCTCCGGCGACAAGTCATCATCTAAGCGCTCCGGCAAGAAATCCGGCAGCAAGCGTTCCGGCAAGAAACGTAAATAAGCCGCCGCGTCTCCCAAACATACAGATACAATTATCGCCCGTTACTTTTCTTTCCAAAAGCAGCGGGCGATTTTTTTGTGGGTTAAAACTCAAACCCATCATCCACATCCCAATCCAGGATACATCTGTCAGTGGTTGAGAAATTGATTGCGAGTTTCACGATTTTTTTTCCGGGCTCTATGGCTACGGCTACGTAGTCCTTGTCGTCGATTTGCTCAAGTGCGTAGCGGGTCTTGCCGTCAAGTTTCAGCTCAAAGATGTAGTTCACTTCATCGAACCTCAGCAAAAGATCGGCCCTGCCCTTCGCGCTCTCGGGATTGGCGATTACGTCGGCGCCGTAGGACGAAAGTATTGTGTAAAGCACCGAGTGATAGTGTTTCTCATTCATGTTGTTGAGCGAGAATGGGAACTTCCTGAAATACAAATTTAGATACTTCATGAATCCCGCAATGTCGCCAAGGTCTTCCAAATCCTGATACGCTTCCAAAAGGAAATTTGTCTCTTTTTTGTTGATGCGGTAGAGGTATTTGTTGAGGCTGTCGGCAAATGACGATTTCACCTCCTGGTTTGGAAATCCCAGGACGAACATTTCCCTTCTTGCGTTGTAGTCCTTTATGGAGAGGTATCCGGATTGGAATAGAAATGCCGTAAGGTCTGTTACTTTCTCAACTGGCTGGTTGAAGTCTGAGGCTCTGCATTTTATTCTTGAGATCTCCGGCATCTCGATATCAAACTTGTTTATCAGCTTTATCAATGACGAAGGCGTTCCTGTATCGAACCAGTAATTGGCAAGTTCCTTGCTGTCCAAGGCACTGAATACCGAATATGGATTGAATATATCCTGCTTTTCGGTTGAGAAATGATAGCCGTCGTATCTTTCCTTGAATTTTTTTACAGTCTGTTCGTAGGAGATACCGTTATGGATTGCAAACGCTTCCAAATCCTCTTTCAGTACTGCTGTCATCTCGTCCTTGGTGATACCACACAATCCCTCGTACCTCGCATCAAGCGACATATCTCTTAGATTGTTGAGTGCCGAGAATATCGACATCTGCGAGAATTTGGTGATTCCGGTGATGAATATGAATCGGAGCTTTGGATCGAGGTCTTTCAGTGGCGAGAAAAGGTCGTTCATCTTCTCGCGGACTTTTGCCTGAAGCTCGTCGTTGTCGATGGTGTTGAGCATCTGCGCATCGTATTCGTCAAGGATTACTACTACTTGTCGTCCTGTCTGTTCGTAAGCTGCGTTTACGATGGCCTCGAATCTTCCGCTGTAGCTGTTTTGACGATTACTGATGTTGTATTTTTTCTCGTATTCTGCAAGCCGTCTGTCTATCAGGTCGTCAACACCGATGATACTCTCGCCTTTGTTGGCTGCAAAGCTTAGGTGTATTACCGGATACTCCACCCATTCGGTCTCCAGTTTCTCAATTGCGAGACCTTTGAACAAATCTTTCCTGCCCTCGAAGTAGCTCTTCAAAGTGCTGCACAGCAGCGACTTCCCGAATCTTCGTGGCCTTGATAGGAAGATACATCTGTACTGGACCAAATTGTAAATCAGTTCGGTCTTATCTACATAGACACGGTTCTCGTTTATCAGAACCTCGAATGTCTGTGTTCCTATGGAATATCTGCGTGCTGTCATTTCGTTTCTCTATTTTTTGATTTTGCAAATATAATGAATCTCTTGATAGTAAGCAAATTAAATTTGCTGATTATGTTTTAACATTATTTAACTTTTATCCAAAATTCCCCTCTCCAATATCCTGTAATCACGATTTAGAGTTATAAAAATATAAATTAATGTAGTAAAATAGTATAAGAAATTATCTATAATATGAAATAATTACAGAATAATTTGCAAAATATAAAAATATATTGTATCTTTGTGTTATCAAAATAATCAATGATGATTTTGATGATGAATCTTTGAATGACAGATGATAAATAAATAGAAGCGACCATGCGGCTGGGGAGTCAGCCAGGTCCGCAATCCGGTTAGATATGGAAACCGGACAGGTTTTAGGAAATGCGGCGTTACGAAGCCGGAACATTGGTAGTCGCATTTTCCTTCTACTTAACAAAAAAAGCAAAGCAGTTAAGTCTGTTTTGCTAAGTAGAAGAGACTTTTTTAATTATTCTGTTTTAATAGGGTCCTGCGGTGGCTCCGGACTCGTTTCCCGAGCCCCGGACCTATTTTTGGAATCAAAGATTTTATCCAGCCCTGCCGGAAGTTTGGCAGGGCCGGACACAATCCCGCTCACCGGAAGTTTGGTGGCGGGATTTTTTTTGTCCAAAATGTAATAATGAATGTTCTAAGAATTTGCTCTGTATTTTTCCACCAAGTCCTTGCTGAGGTTCAGCTGATTGGCTATAGTCTCACTGGGTATGTTCATCGAGGCAAGGAGTTTTATCGAGGCGATTATTGTCTTGTCTTTCGATTCCAGTTCCTTGTCTTTCTGCTCAATCATCAGGTCCTTTATCTCGTTCTGACATTTGTAGTAGTCGAGATCGTCCACCAGGCCCATGAGCTCGCGGATGGCGTGGTCCTCGTTGGTCATCTGTTTCCTCACTTCCTCTGTGGCGGCGGCCTTTACAAGGCG